>CAMAGM010000086.1 GCA_945833995.1 uncultured Prevotella sp. | reverse complement strand
GGACATAAAAGTGACGGTGGTGATACCTGTCTATAACAAACGTGACTATGTTGAGGCGTGCCTGAGGAGCGTACTCTGCCAACGCTTCGAGGGGCTTGAGGTCATTGCCGTGGATGATGGCAGCACCGACGGCTCGGGCGACATCTGCGACACTATGGCACGCAAGTTTTCCGCGCTCCGCGTCATTCATGTGGAGAACGGCGGAGTGACAGCGGCGCGTAGAATAGGCGTGGAGGCAGCAAGAGGCGAATATGTCACTTTTGTCGATTCCGACGACCTTGTGACGGAAGATGGTATATCAATTCTCTACGACGCTATAACGCGAACTGGGGCTGACGAGGTGGTGGCATCATACAGGACACACCGTGGCGAAACCATAACGACAGGGATTACAGGATTTGTCGATACGTCGTGGATGCTCCGCGAGTTGCTTGCCTCACGCGCCCGCTTTTGTGTGCTTTGGGCAGTGATTTTCCGCCGCGGGCTTCTTGAGGGTTGTCTCAATGCGCCGCGTGTCATTCGCTCCGGCGAGGACATCCTGATGCAGATGATGTGTCTTGTGAAACGTCCTAAGGTGTTTTTTATAACCGATGTTGTATATGAGTACAAGGTTGACCTTCCCAACGACCGCCGACAGAACCTTGACGAGCAGCGTGCCTACGACGACTGTCTGCGCCATGCATTGCAACCCGTTTGGAGTGATATGAGCGACCATTTCGTTCTTCGTCAGCTGAAGCAATACGAGAATTTCATCGCAGCAGGCAAGTTTGACGTGCTCGACAAATATTTCCGACCTCTGCGCCGTCAACTGACAAGCAAGATCCCTCTTGCCGACCGCATTGCCATCCTCTTGCCACCATGGCTTGCCTATATACCAATAAAAATACGGAAGAAGCAGAATAAATGAAAAAGAAAAACGCCGCCACTCATCAACGAGCCGCGACGTTCAAAGCCTATGTTTAACTAAAAATCCTTTTCTGTTAAATTCTGGCCTTTTAGCCAGAGTCCCGAAGCTATTAAAGAAATAGCTCTCGGGGCGTCATAACTAAAACTAATACTAACCTTGAAAGTTAAGGGCGCCTCACGGCGGCCTCTGTTATCCACATTTAAAACTTTCTTTCTACCAATAACTAAAAACCTAAAACTATAAATATTACTACTAACCTAAAACAATCTATTAACCTTTTGACGATGCAAAGGTACAACATTTTTTCCATCTTGTCAAGAGCAAAGGCAATTATTATGCTAAAATTCTTCGTATTCTTGACTTAAATCAACGTTTGTTTGCGCACACAATGAAATTTAACAGCATTTTCATACATTTTTGCACTCGTCTCAATATTCTGTCTTGTCGTCCTTTGCCTTCCATTTCTCGAAAGCCACCAAGGCCTCGCTGCGCATGAAAGCCTCAATTGGCTTCTTGCGTTGTTCCAGAGGCAGTGCGATTTCCTGATAGATGAAATCGTCGTCGAAACCAATCTCTGCCGCGTCCTTACGGTTGTTGGCATAGTAAATCTTGTCTATGTGCGACCAATAGATAGCTCCAAGACACATTGGGCATGGCTCACACGATGTGTATATCTCACAGCCGGAAAGGTCGAAACTGCCCAATTTGCGTGTTGCCCTACGTATGGCATTCACCTCGGCATGTGCCGTGGGGTCGTTGTCGATGGTCACACTGTTTGATGCCTCTGCAAGTATTTCCCCGTTGCGGGCAATGACAGCCCCAAACGGTCCTCCGCCATTCCTCACGCTCTCTATCGAAAGCTCAATGGCTCTTCCCATAAGTTCTCTTTTGTCCATATATTTTTTTAGTTGACAAGTTAATGGGTTGACGGCTTGTTTTCAGTTGACAACTCATCAACTTGTAATTAGCACCGTTGCGTATGCGCTTATTCCTTCCTCGCGTCCCGTGAAACCGAGTTTCTCCGTTGTCGTAGCCTTGATGGAAATGTCGTCCTCGTCGCAGCCTATGACGTTTGCGAGACACTGTTTCATTGCCGGGATGTGTGGATTCATCTTTGGGCGCTCGGCACATATAGTTGCGTCTATGTTCCCCAACTTATAGCCCTTGGTGGCTATTAGCTCAACGGTTTTCCTCAGCAGAATCTTACTGTCTATGTTGAGGGTGTCGGCAGATGTGTCGGGAAAGTGGTAGCCAATGTCGCGCATGTTGGCAGCGCCAAGCAGCGCATCGCAAATGGCATGAATGAGCACATCGGCATCGCTATGGCCAAGAAGTCCCAACTCATGTCCAATCTTTATTCCTCCTATCCACAGGTCGCGTCCAGCGACAAGCTTGTGGACATCAAATCCAAATCCTACTCGTATTTTCATAAAACTAATTTTTGGGGAGGGTAGAAGGGAGAAGGTAGAGGGTAGAGATATGTTATGTCCATTGTTGTAGGGATGTGCAGTAATCTCTACCCTCTACCCCCTACCTTCTACCCTCTACCTTCTACCCTCTACCTTCTACCTTCTAAACAAATCCTTTATTCCATCCATATCGAACGCGAGGGTGAAGCGGAGGGTCTGGTCGAGAGGGTTGCTCTGTGCCGTGGAGATGACATAGCCCACATCGAGCGAGAAGACATTCATGCGGAAACCGCCACCTACGGTGAAATACTTTCGGTTGCCTTTGTTCTGACTCTCGTGGTGATAACCCGCACGCAGCGAGAACTGGTCGTGATAGACATATTCGGCACCCACGCTCCACTGTATCTCCTGCAACTCTTCCTTGAATCCCCCCGGGGCATCGGTGAAACTCTTGAAAATTCCCGATATCGAGCTCACGTCGCTATATTCGCGAATGACACGCTCCTGATAGTCGGCAGAACTCTCGCCCTCCTCCTGCTTCGGCACCGTAGGCACAAGCAGTTTGTTGGCATCGGCACTGATGGAGAAGCGGTTGTACTCATCCACCGGAATGAGCAGCGAGGCTCCTATGCGGAGGTTGGCTGGCAGGAACTGGCTGCGGTCGTCGCCGTAGTATGAGATCTTGCTGCCCACATTGCTTATGTTCATTCCAAGACCAAGCTGGCACTCACGGCTGCCCATCGTGAAATAGTTGTTGTAATACATGGCGAGGTCAGCGGCAACAGCCGATGCTGGTGACGAGTCCTCGGAATAGTCGTAGCGGAGGTCGCTATAAATCCAGCGCAAGGCTGCCGCGATGGAGAAATGCTCGCTGAGCATGAGCGAATATGCCACGTCGATAGACATCTCGTATGGATTGACAGTCATCGACTCGTTGGAGGTTATCACCTCTCCCAACGAGAAATAGCGCAGCGATCCGGATATGGCACTGTAGTCGCCTATTCGGTAGTAACCCGCAAGGTAGGCGAGGTCAATGTCGCCTACCAACTGTCGCAGCCAAGGGGTATAGTTTAGCGCAAGTCCCGCACGGCTAATGCAGAAAGGATATTTCGCAGGGTTCCAGTATTGGGAGTTTACGTCAGGGTCGGTGGCACCACCCACGTCGCCCATACCCGCCGCACGTGCGTCGGGAGCTATGGTCTGGGAAATCACTGCATGCTCCACCTGGTTGAACTCCGACAGTTTGTCGTCCTGTGCATCGACTATTGTCGGCAATGCGGTGAGCAATGCTACTATGATATATTTTGCATACTGTTTCATCTTTTCTTTAAAACGCTGTTCCTGTGTTATTTATTGCTCAGGATGACGAGTTTTTTTGTCCTCGCCGAGAATTCTCCCTCTGTCGTCTCCATTTTCACCCTATAGAGATACACTCCTGTGCCAATGCGACTGCTGCCCGCGGTGGTGAGGTCCCAATCCACCGTTATGGTGTTTGACGATGGGGTCTCATGCTGGCGCTTGCTCCACAGCTTGCGGCCTGCCATGTCGTAGATGTCGATGGTGATGTCCATCGCACTGCCTATGCGGTCGTGGATTATGCGGAACGAGGTCGATGTGGAGGCTGGGTTGGTGGTGCTCTCCACCTCAAATAGCTTTGGCGCTGAGTTGCCCACCACGAAATTGAGCGTCGAGGTTGACGAGTTGTTGTAGATGTCCCACGCACGGAAGGTCAGTGTGTGGCTGCCCTCGTCGAGTGTTGGGATTTGGAATCCCACCGTGCCGCTCTGGTAGCTTCCGAAATCAAAGCTGAAATAGTCGTTCAGGGTGTAGGTCTTTGCCATGTCGCCATCTATCGTCAGCTGTAGGTCGTGACCTATGCCTGTCCCTGTGGCGTTTATTCCGCTTTCATCCACAATCTCTGCCATGAAATAAGGAGAGGCGTTGACCACGTCGCCATTGGTGAACGACGATGAGTTGAGATAGCAATAGATGGAAGGTCCCACGTTGTCGCCTCCGTCCAGTACTGACCCATTGAAGGCAATGCCGTCGTAGGTGCCGTTGGCCTGTCGTCCGCTGTTGTCTGCCGCATAAAGTAGTATTTGCCCGAGATTGTCGCTATATACTATGTCCTTTGGCACAATAAACTCGAAGCTGAAGCGGCCAGCGCGAATACTGTCCGTTCCACGGAAGAACACGCTTGGGCGGTCGATGTATTTGAATGCCCAGTCGGTTCCGTCGCTCGTCTGGTTGTTCTCACGGCAGGTGATGGTCTCCTCCGCACCTTTCACCGTTGCGGTCAGCATCCCGTTGAATTCTGCCTCGGTATGCCCCGATATGGTTACTTTCTCCCCTGCCCTAAGCCTCACTATCGTATCGTCGTCAGCCCTTGTGCCGTTTATGCTGTCCACCACTGCCGTGAGCGTAGGCATCTGTAGGCGCAGTGCTGGGTCGCCCAGCAACACGTATTGCAGCTTGTTCACCGTCAGGTCCTGCAATGTGCCGCCGGCCGATGGGGTGTAGGCGCTTGCCAATTCCACCTTCGCGCGTCTCACTGCCTCGCCAATAGTCGGTGTGGTGCCATCGGCATCACGCGTAAACAGGTAGCGGAGTGTGGCGCGGTTGATATAGCTGTTGCGGTCGGCATATACAGTGCGCGTCGTACCGAAGAAGGCTATCGCACCGCCGTTGGCATAGCTCATGGCTGTCTCGCCAATGTTGTCTTCCTGACCATCGAATGGCATTATGTCGCACGATGCCGTTATCCACATCGGCAGTCGTTTCGTGCTTATGGAGTTGAAGTCCTCCAGTTTCAGCACATACTCGTGCGAGAGGCAGTCGGCACGTCCGTGTCCGCAGTAGTCCATGAGCAGTGCGCCGCTTTGCATCTGTTGCCTTAGCAGTTTCGTTATTTCCGGATAGGTGTTGCCCGTCGATGTCTTCTCCATCTTGTAGGCATCCCACATCACTTTCTTTATGTCCATCTGTGGCATCAGCGCCTTCACTGTCTCTGCGGCGTTGTCGGCATCCTCCATGTGGGTGTTGCCGTTGCCGTCGTCGCCCATGAACACGAGCGTGTTGCGCCATGTGCCTGTCTCGTTGCCCGTGGTGTAGCTCACGATCTTATCTACAAGCGTCTTTGCCTCCGCTGCTGTCCTTGCCGTCAACCTTCCGACAGCCACGTCGGGCTTTCCCGTGTATTGTGTGCCTGTGCTTAGTCGTTCGCTGTCGTCGAGCATGGCGTAGAAATCGTCGGTGACAAAACTCTCAACGGCGCTCGTCGAGTTCTCGCTCTCGAAGCAAAGGAGGAAGTCGTCGCGGTTCTCGCCCCGCCATTCGGCTGAGAGCATCCTGTTGTCCCATGCCCCGTCGCCGAAGAGGAGCAGATAGCGTGGCATCTCCGCCTCCGTGGCAGCCTTGTCGTAGAGCATCTTCATATATCGGCGCAGTGCCGTGGCGTCGGGAGTTCCGCTTGAGAACTCGTTCCAAAGCTCGTCCTCCGCCACTATTCTCACCTTCAGCCCGTCGTTGCCCTCGTGCAGTTGCCTCAGCCTTTCTGCCTCGCCTTCCCACTTGCGGCTTCTCGGAATCACTATGACCATGTCTATCGACTCGTCGGCATGTAGGTCTTGTGGCGACACAATGCTGTGGAACTCTGCCTTTGGGAATGTCGATGCCAAGGAAGGTGCTGCCGTGTAGTTGTTTGTCAGCAGGATGTAGTCAAGGCGCATGTCGCCATCGCCATTTTGCGTTATGGTTACGGTGTTTTCCTTTCCCACAGGTGCATAGTCGAAGGTTTTTGTCGTTGTTCGGGCATGGTCGTATTCCGAGCCTTTCGCTATCGGGATGCTGCCAAGCGGCTCGCCGTTGAGCTCTATGGTGGCAGTGAGCGCTTTGTTTGCCGACAGGGCGATGGTGGCACTGCCGACATCTTTGGTTGCTGCAGGTAATGGCAGCGTATATGTCCTGGTCTTTCCATTGCCAAAGGTGTTGGCGTCGAAAAGGTTCCTGCCTCCATGATACCATGCATAGTCATCCACCTCATAGAGACACCAGGAGTCGTTGGAAACTTTAGGTAAGGATGCGATGAACTCCTCCTCGCTCATCGTCCTTGCCGTTGAGTCGCCCTCGGTTATGAAGTAGTAGGCATAGTCGGAATAAGGGTTGCGCACCCTCGCGCCGTTGTCCAACGACACTGTGCCTTGGGCGTGGAAGAGCCTATGGCCGTTGACGTTGCATGTCGGAATCTCCTTTAGGTCGTCGGTGGCACGGAGATATTCGTCGGTTAGCATTTCGGGCTGCAGTGCACCGCCATAGCCATATATCCTTACTGTGCCTATGTCGTTGAAACCTGCCTTTCTCACCACCTCTGCCGTCAACTCATGTATGCCCGACTTGCTAACCCTTATCTTTGCCCATTTGCCTTGGCTCAGCACCGAATGTCTGGCATACCTTCCCTGCCCTTCGTCTGTGTCGTTGCTTCTTGTCTTCGCCCTTGAAGCCTTGTGAAGAGTAAGTCGGAAACTGACTATCTTGCGCCAACGCCCTTCCTTATATATAATAGGTATAAAGGATGCGGTAAGCGTTGCCTTCCGTCTCTCCACTCCTATGTGGGTGTCGATGTGTGGCGTGGCAGGCAATGTCTTGTCGGTGAGTTTCCTCAGTCGCAGTATGTCGTTCTGCGTCATGTCGATGTATTCGGGATAGTCGAGACTTACAG
Source organism: uncultured Prevotella sp. (assembly GCA_945833995.1). Classification (GTDB taxonomy): domain Bacteria; phylum Bacteroidota; class Bacteroidia; order Bacteroidales; family Bacteroidaceae; genus Prevotella. The sequence goes on along the minus strand of CAMAGM010000086.1, from coordinate 5,788 downwards.
TGTATGTCCCGTTAGCATCGTCGATGTCGAACTGCTGGCTGACAACAGGCAATGCGTCGTCTATCCTGACCTCGTCGGCGGTCAGGTTTCGGAAAGTCTGGGCATTGGCAATGAGGCACAGTGCCGAGAGCAGCGTTGCTATGGTCAGTCGTAGGGACATACGTTTACTTGCAGTTGAATTCCAACACCTTCCTCTCCTCTATGTAGCCTTCGAGGTGGTCGTCGATGTGTACTGGTCCGATTCCCGCAGGCGTTCCCGTATAAATCAGGTCTCCGGTCTTCAGTGTGAAGAATCGGCTTACGTAGCTCACTATCTCGTCTATCTTATACATCATATCGCTCGTGCATCCCTCCTGCACTGTCTTGCCGTTGATGTCGAGATGGAAATGCAGTGCCTGCACGTCGAGGAACTTTTCTTTCGGAACCCATTCGCCTATTGCCGCCGAGCCGTCGAAGCCCTTGAACAGGTCCCAAGGCATTCCCTTTGCCCTCATCTCCTTCTGAATGTCGCGGGCGGTGAAGTCGATGCCCACGGTCACGGCATCATAGTATCTATGGGCAAACCTCTCTGGAATGCCCTTGCCCAACCTGCATATCCTCACCACTATCTCCGTCTCGTAGTCAACCTGTTTCGACCAGTCGGGAATGAAGAAGGGCTTATGGTCCTTCAGCAGTGCCGAGTCTGCCTTGGTGAATATCACGGGTGCCTCTGGCTTATACGCCGAGCCATCGAGCTCAGCCGTATGTTGTAGGTAGTTCATACCTATTGCAAATATCTTCATAATATTATAAACGTAGATTTTCTTGCAAAATTACCTAATTTGCACGAAAATAATGCATAAAAGCAAGATATTTGCATTTTTTTAATGCAAATCGGGCTGCTTTTGGCGCAGCCCGATTGTAAATCAGCATAAAAGGCAATGACTCGTCAACTCGTAAATTACAGAACTTTCCCACCCTTTTCCATGCAGTGCGGTAACTTGCTCCCCCTACCTTAGGGAGAGAGCAAGTTACTGAACTGCATAGGTTTAGCCATGAATACATATTATAATGTTATCATAAAGGGTGGGGAACTTTAGTAAATTACATTGCATAAGCATTGAAGCCTCCATCGACCACAGCCACTGTACCGGTTACGAACTTGGCGGCGTCTGACATGAGATAGTGTATTGTGCCACAAAGTTCCTCTGGGTCGCCCATTCTGCCGAATGGAGTCTGGCGGATAACGTCCTGTCCGCGCTGTGTGAATGTTCCGTCAGGGTTGGTCAGCAGCGCGCGGTTTTGCTCGGTGATGAAAAAGCCTGGGGCAATGGCGTTCACTCTAATGCCCTCGCCAAACTTCTTGGCGCACTCGGTTGCCATGAAAGCCGTGAAGTTGCTGATACCTGCCTTGGCTGCGGCATAGCCACAGACGCGGGTCATTGGGCGGAAAGCTGCCATGGACGAGAAATTGATTACCGAGCCCTTGCCCTGCTTCACCATCGGGCGAAGGAACACCTGTGTAGGAATCACAGTGCCCGTGAGGTTAAGGTCGAGCACTGTCTGGAACTGCTTTGCCTCAAGGTCGAAGAAGTTTTGGTCGGGTGCTATCGTGGCTCCCTTCATGTTGCCACCGGCAGCGTTGAGCAGAGTGTCGATGCGACCGTATTTCTCCACGATATAGTCGCAGTTCTGCTGCACCACTTCCTGGTTCATAACGTCGGTCTTGAGGAACTCGCACTCGCCGCCAGCCTTTGTTATGTCGGCAACGATCTCTGCTCCCACCTCTTCCTTGCGTCCGAGTATTATCACCTTGGCACCGTTGAGTGCAAGGTATTTTGCTATTGCACGGCCGAGAACGCCCGTTCCGCCCGTGATGACTACTACATTTCCTTTAATGTTAAATAATTCGTTCATATTTCTTATTTTTTTGGAGTTAAAGGAGTTAATGAAGGGAAGGAGTTAAAGACAAATGCTCATATCAGGCTCGAACAATTCTCTACCCTCTACCTACTACCTTCTCCCCTCTACCCTCTTAATTCTTAATTCAATCAAAGAATCCCGGTTGTTTGTATTCTATTCCCAGTTCGCGGTCCACCGTTGCGAGTATTCCCTGAACCTGTCCCAGGGCGAACATTCTGCCGAGGAACGAGTAGCCCGCGTTGTAGCCACGCGACTCGTCGCCAAGCATGGTCATGCCGTGGTCAACGCGCATTGGTAGATTCGGGTTCTCCCGCTCGAAGATGCGTGCAAGCTCAATGATGTCGGCACGCCCTCCGAGGTGTGATGCCTCTGTGAAGTCGCCATTGGGGAAGATGTGGCATGAGCGGAGATGCACGAAATGGGTGCGTGAGGCATACTTGCGTGCCAGTGCCACCACGTCGTTCTGTATGCCGGCACTAAGCGACCCGGCGCAGAAGGTGAAGCCGTTGTGTGGGTTATCCACTGCCGAGAGGAACCATTCTATGTCCTCGTCGCTATTGACGATGCGTGGCAGTCCAAGCACAGGTATTGGCGGGTCGTCGGGATGTACGCACATATTTATGCCGCACTCGTCGCAAACTGGCATTATCGCCTCTAAGAAATACTTCATGTTGGCGCGCAGCTTGTCCTTGTCTATGTCCTTGTAGAGGTCGAGGAACTGTCGGAACAGCTCTATCGGATGCTCGTCGTCCTCCTTGAAGTTTCCGCTGACGAATCCCTGTGTCTTGATCACTATGTTCTCTACCAGCTTGTGGTCTTTCTCTGGAGTCATTGTCTTGGCAAGCTCGTCTGCCTCGGCAAGCACGTTGCGGTCGCCAAACTTGTGGAATGCCGCCCACTCCTCTCGTGCGCCCTTGCGCTTGAGTATATAGATGTCGAAATAGGCAAACTCGGCGTATGAGAAATATAGGTTTGACGAGCCGTTGGGATTGTCGTGCAAGAGGTCGGTGCGGGCCCAGTCGAGCACGGGCATGAAGTTGTAGCAGATTGTCTTCACTCCCTCTGCCGCAAGATTGCGCATCGACTGCTTGTAGATCTCAATCTGCTCGTCGCGGTCTGGTCCGGCATATTTTATAGTCTCAACCACTGGCAGACTCTCCACGACGCTCCATCTCAGTCCGTAAGACTCGATGTACTCACGCAGGTCGTGTATTGCCTCGCGTGTCCAAAGTTCGCCAAGTGGTACGTCGTGCAAGGCAGTCACTATGCCCTCCACTCCGATTTGTTTTAGCATGGCAAGTGTGATCTTGTCCTTCTTGCCAAACCATCTCCATGTTCTTTCCATAAATAGATGATGTTATTTGGTTCTGTATTTTGGCTGCAAAAATACTGTTTTTTTTCGACATTCCGTAGCTTTTATCCTAAAAAAATCAGTCCCATGCCCATATAGAGACAAAAACGATGTAATTTGATACATTATTTATAGTGGGAATTTATAGAACCTGCCTAATATTTTGCAAAGTTGTTTGTCTTTTTTATAATCCCCCAAACCGTTGGCGGAATAAATATAAGATAGGCTGCGTCTCGGAAGAACAAAATATAAAAATTCTTTTTTTATTTTGTTCTTCTCTCAACTTGCACTATCTTTGCACTTGGAAACGTATAATGACGAGAATATGAGAAGATTCAGATATCCTGTAGATACCGACCAGTTTGCAGACATTCGCAAAGACGGTAAGGTTTATGTTGACAAGACCGATATGGTGTATGACCTTGTCGATAGATATAAATATGTCTTCCTCGCCCGTCCACGTCGCTTCGGCAAGTCGTTGCTGTGCAATACGTTCAAGGCTTATTTCCAAGGGCAGAGGGAACTCTTCGAGGGGCTGAAGTTAATGGAGCTTGAGAAGGAGTGGAAGACCTATCCGGTTCTGCATTTCATTATGAGCGGGTTGAAGAACTTGAAGGTGAGTGAGGCGAAGACCAAGCTGGAGAGCATGATTCGTGGATATGAAGATATCTATGGACGTGATACGCTATCCATTACCCCTGGTGACCGTTTCCGCGGCTTGATCCACCGTGCCTTTGAGCAGACTGGCGAGAAGGCGGTGGTTATTCTCGACGAATACGATGCCCCTGTTATGCGCCTGCTCTACGAAAAGGAGCAACTGGAAGCTATGCGCATGATGCTGCATGAGTTCTATCAGGTGCTGAAGGACGAGGGCGCATACCTTAAGTTCGTATTCATCACGGGAGTTACGAAGTTTTCGCAGATGAGCATATTCTCCGAACTGAACAACCTTACCCAGATTTCAATGTTCGACGAGTATTCGGGACTTTGCGGCATCACGCAGAAAGAACTCGACACCGTGCTGCGTCCGTGTGTGGAGGAATATGCCGAGGCACTGCAAATAACCACCGACGAGGCATACGCCAAGTTGAAGCATAACTACGACGGCTATCATTTCTCTCCCGACAGTGAGGACGTGTATGCTCCGTTCAGTCTGCTGAGGGCATTGGACGGACGCAACAGCTATCACTATTGGTTTGAGTCGGGCACGACGACCTCACTTATTGACCACTTGCAGCATTACGCTGGATTCAACCCCCTTGACTACGATGGTGTGGAATTGTATATAGGCGATTTCAATGTCCCATGCGAGAAAGCCCCGACACCCATTCCGTTGCTCTATCAGAGCGGTTATCTATCCATTGACTACTACGACAAGGAGGAGGACTCTTATTTCCTCCATTTCCCGAATCTTGAAGTGCGCCAAGGCATGGTTGACGGCATGACCCATTATCTGATGGACACTGACGACCTTGAGCGCAATTCCACCATCCGTGCCATGTCGCGTGCCTTTAAGCGTGGTGACCTTTCCGCTGCCCTCACCGAACTCCGTTCCTACATCGCCTCACTGCCCTACGACATCATTACGCACAAGCAGTGGATGGCGAAGAAGAAGCGCGAGGATTTCTACAAGCTCCTGATGTATATCATCTTCTCACTTCTGAACAGCAAGGTCGATACCGAGGTGAAGAGCGTCTTTGGCAGAGCCGACGTGGTGGTCAAGACCAAGAACGACATCTTCGTACTCGAACTGAAAGTGGACGACACCGTTGACAACGCCTTGGTGCAGATTGACAGCAAGGGCTACGCCATACCATACGAGGCAGACGGACGAAAAGTCACCAAGTGCGGCGTAAGCATCTCGTCGGAAGCCCGCACCATCACCCATTGGCGTGTAGTTGACGAGGAAGGCAACATCGTCGATGAGCAGAATTTTATTTGTAGTTGACACCGTGTCCTCCGTGGTTTGTCTTTATCCACTGAACACACTGATTCTTACGAATACACTGTTATAGAAAACCGTGTCATTCCGTGTCTTCCGTGGATGAACAAATGTCGCAGCGGAACAGTCTCAACTACTGAATCCAATGAAACTCCGCCGACGCATTGAAGCAGGGACACGCCTTGGGCGTTGCGCCCAGCATCTCCGAATGACCACGGATGAGGGCATTGGGAAATAGCTTTTTGAGTTTCATCAGGAGCAAGATGAGTTGCTCACGTTGTTCCTTGGTGCGCGTGTCCTTCGGCTTGCCCTTCGAGTCCAGCCCACCCTCATAGCAGATGCCGATGGAGCAGCGGTTGTAGGGCTTGCAGTGGGCACCGACCTCAAGCAGGTGGCGGTGCTGCATCACCTCACCGTTCTTTCTGATGTAGAAGTGGTAGCCGATGGTGGGAACCCCCGCGCCTTATGGTCGCGCAGCATCTGCTCAACTGTGTAGTCGCGGTCCTCGCGTGTGGCGGAGCAGTGGACTATGAGCCATCTGACGGACGCGACATCATTCATAAACAACCCTGCCTCATGTTTCGTCAGCAGGT
>CAMAGM010000085.1 GCA_945833995.1 uncultured Prevotella sp. | reverse complement strand
AGGAGGCAGATGATGCCCATATAGCCAAACGTGGTGGACATGAACAGATAGTAGAGCAAGGCATTAGCGAGCATAGGCAGTGCCAAAAGTGCCATGCGCAACAAGGCAAGGGGCAACAACGACTGCTTGTCGGATGCGAGCCTACGCCTCACGCCGCCGAAGCGGAAAAGCCTCAGTGCCGTGGGTATGGCAACGATGGTTATCAGCTCCATTGCCAATGTCCAATAGTACTCCACTACGCCATTGCCCGACAGGTCGCCCTCCAAGAGCACGTTGGTCTCAAACAGGGCTACCATGGCTAAACCAATGGCTATTGATGTCCAAAAGATTGCTTGAAGTATTCTTACTGTTCTTTTCATTTTTCACTTTTTTACTTTCGGGGCTATTCTATTTCATCGGCGTGCGGTTGACGATTGACCTGCCGAGAGTCACCTCGTCGGTGTATTCAAGCTCGTTGCCTACGGAGATGCCACGGGCTATGACACTCACTGCCACACCAAGGGGCTGCAGCCGACGGGAGATGTAGAAATTGGTGGTGTCGCCCTCCATGGTGGACGACAGGGCGAGGATGACCTCTCCCACCCCACCCTCTGCCACACGGCTCACGAGCGAGTCGATATTGAGGTCGGAAGGACCTATGCCGTCCATTGGCGAAATGATGCCGCCAAGCACATGGTAGAGACCATGGAACTGCTGGGTGTTCTCGATTGCCATCACGTCCTGCACGTTCTCCACCACACAGATGGTGGAGGCATCGCGACGGGAGTCGGAACAGATGGGGCAGACATCGTCGTCGCTGATGTTATGGCACACGCTGCAATACCTCACGTCGTGGCGCAGGTGCGACAACGCCTCGGCAAGGGCATCGACGGTTGCCTCGTCCTGACGCAGGAGGTGGAGCGCGAGACGCAACGCCGTCTTACGTCCTATGCCTGGGAGCCTTGAAATCTCGCCCACGGCACGCTCGAGCAAAACTGAGGGAAACTTGTTCATATTGGTCAACTCTCTATCTCGCTAAGTTCAAGCCATCTCATCTCCTTCTCCTCCAACTCGTCCTTCAACGCGGGAAGGCGGCGGCTCTTCTCCGTAAGCTCATCTACGGAGAGCGTTCCACTGCAGAGCTGCTCCTCTATCTCCTTGCGCTCTGCCTCAAGGGCTGCTATTTCCTTCTCCAACTGCTCAAACTCACGTTTCTCCTTGAACGACATTTTCCTTCGCGTGTCGTTGCGGTAGGAGGCGGCGGTTTTCTTGGGCTTTGCCTCGGCGGTTTTCTCCACATCCTTCGACTGGAGGCTCGACCACTCGCGGTATTGGCTGTAGTTGCCTGGGAAATCCTTTATCTCGCCGTCGCCCTTGAACACAAGCAGATGGTCAACCACGCGGTCCATGAAGAAGCGGTCGTGACTGACAACAATGACGCAGCCGGGGAAGTCCTGAAGACACTCCTCAAGTATGCTGAGCGTGGTGATGTCGAGGTCGTTGGTGGGCTCGTCGAGGACGAGGAAATTGGGGTTGCGCATGAGCACGGTGCAAAGATATAGCTTCCGGCGCTCGCCTCCACTTAGCTTGCTCACATAGTTGTACTGCTGTTCGGGAGTGAACAGGAAATGCTGCAGGAGTTGCGATGCCGTGAGGTGGCGACCGCCCCCGAGGTCAACATAGTCGGCAATGTCGGTTATGATGTCTATCACCTTCTGCCCCTCGTCGAACTTCAGACCTTCCTGAGAGAAATAGCCGAAGCGGACGGTGTCGCCAACGACAATGCGCCCAGAGTCGGGCTGGAGTTCCGTGAGCAGCATCTTGATGAAGGTGGATTTTCCAGTGCCGTTGTTGCCCACTATTCCCATCTTCTCGAAACGGCTGAAGTTGTAGTAGAAGTCGCGCATGATGACCTTGTCGGCACCAAACGCCTTGGAGATGTACTGACACTCGAAAATCTTGCTGCCTATATAGACATTGCTGCTTTTCAGTCGCATCTGCCTTTCCTCCATACGCTGCTTCGCCACCTTCTCAAGCTCGTAGAACGCGTCCTCGCGATACTTCGCCTTGTGACCACGGGCCTGTGGCTGACGGCGCATCCACTCCAGTTCGGTGCGGTAGATGTTGTTGGCGCGGGCTATCTCTGCGCGCTTGGCATCGATGCGTTCCTGACGTTTCTCAAGATAGTAGGAGAAATTGCCACGGTAGGTATATACCGTGCGGTCGTCAAGCTCTATTATCACCGAGCATACACGGTCGAGGAAAAAGCGGTCGTGTGTCACCATGAGCAGGGTCTTGCGCCCACGCCCAAGGAATCCCTCCAACCACTCGATCATCTCAAGGTCTAGATGGTTGGTGGGCTCGTCGAGAATGAGTAGGTCGGGCTCGGTTATGAGCACGTTGGCAAGTGCCACACGCTTCTGCTGTCCACCACTGAGCTGTCCCATAGGTTGCTGAAGGTCGCGGATTTTCAGCTGCGTGAGAATCTGCTTGGCGCGCAACACCTTCTCCTCCTCGCCATGATGGTTGAAACAGGCGTCGAGCACTGTCTCCTCGGGGTCGAAATGGGGTGTCTGCTCAAGAATGCCCACCTTTATGTCGCGACGGAAAATCACGCTTCCACTGTCGCATCCCTCCTTGCCTGCTATTATGGAGAGGAGGGTTGACTTTCCAGTTCCGTTCTTGGCAATGAGCCCCACCTTCTGCCCCTGCGCCACGCTGAAACAGATGTCCTCGAAGAGCACGAGTGAGCCAAACGACTTGGTGAGGTTACGCACCTCAAGCATTGGTGTCTCCTGTGCCATTGTCAGTCGTTGCCCTCCTTCAGCAGCTTGTTGACGCCGTCGATATAGTCGAGCAACTCGTCGCGTCCCTTTCGGCTCTCGCTTGAGGTGACTATCATCGGCGGCATCTCCTCCCACGTCTCTGAGAGTTTCTTCTTGTAGGCCTCCACGCTTGCCTGCACTTTCTGTGTGGTGAGTTTGTCTGCCTTGGTGAACACGATGCAGAAAGGAATTCCGCTCTGTCCGAGCCAGTTGATGAACTCCAGGTCGATCTTCTGCGGTTCAAGGCGCACATCCACCAATGTGAACACACAGGTGAGTTGCTGGCGCTGAAGTATGTAGCCACGAATCATGCGGTCGAGTTTGTCTATCTCTGTCTTCGAGCGTTTGGCATAGCCATAGCCAGGCAAATCGACAAGATACCACTCCTTGTTGATGATGAAGTGGTTGATGAGCAAGGTCTTTCCTGGCGTTGCCGAGGTCTTTGCCAACTTGCGGTTTCGGCAAAGCATATTGATGAGGCTCGACTTGCCCACGTTTGACCTTCCGATGAAAGCATATTCTGGTTTCGTGTCGGCAGGGCACATGGTCACGGTAGGAGACGATATTACGTATTCCGCTGTCTTTATTTCCATAATTTAGATTCCCAAATCGTCAATTTCCTTAATCTCATCCTCGTCAAACCATTTCGACAGTTTCTCCTTTGCCTTAGACTTGATGTCGGGCTCGACGTTCACCCACACCTTGCGCAGCACGTAGATGAGCACACCAAGGTCGTCGGTGAGTCCTACGATGGGTATGGCATCGGGAATGGCGTCGAGCGGACTTATCATATAGCCGAGGGCTCCGATTATCAGTGCCTTGTCGGTTTTCGAAACGTTGTCGCTCTGCAGTGTGTAGTAAAGTATCAGCGCTGCATAAACCAATTTTGCTCCAGCCCTTTTTGCAATGCGTGAAATCTTGTCCACGAAGTCACTTGCAGAGAATTTGCTGGCATAACTCATAAAATCAGGTAATTCCATAATAATATATTTTTATATTTCAACATTCATTTCTCAATTCTCAATTCTCATTTCTAATTTCAAATTTCTCACTTCTAATTTCTCATTTCTCAACGTTCCTGATTCTCACAACCCTAATTCCCGTGAAGCTCTTGTGCCGCTTCAGGTATTCGCCGAGAGTGAGTTGCTCTTCCACCACTTTCTTGTGCGTCAGCGAGGCATTGAGCAGATGCAAGCCATCCTTTTTCCATACGGCGAAGCCCACATGGGCTATGTCGAGACCTGGCTTGCTGGTGGTGATGGCTATGATGTCGCCATCGAGCACTGTCTTTCGCATCAGTGGCGAGTCAACCACGGAGGCTTTCGGTATGTAGCGGAACTTACGTCCCTTGTAGCCTTCCTCCTGCCTGCGTATCTCAGAGACGAACTCGGGATGTCGCCTCAGCATGACATACTTGTCGGCATTGCGGCTCATATACCACAAGTCGAGCGTCTGCACAGCCTTGAACGGAGGATTGGGACTCTGAATGTCCTTCACCCACCCTCTTATGTCGTTCTCCACTATCCAGGCGGTGAAATAGTGGATGCGGCTCGTATAGTCATAGAGGAATCCACCATAACGCAACGACATCAGCACGCCGAGAAAACCTTCATAGCGGCTGTCGTTGTTCTGTGCGCAGATGGTCAACGCCGTGACCACCTCCACGAGTGTGGTACAGTCAAACCTGCGTGTATCCACCACGAGGCACTCTGGGTCAGCCACCTCAAGAGTGTTTGCCACGTAAGGTCGTCCGATAAATTTCCTTGCGAAGAACAAAGCGAAATTCTCGCCTTCTGCCAAATTCCCCGACTCTTTCAGCAGTCTCTCAACTAAAATTTTGTCTGCCGTGGTGTCCACCACGTCGAAGGGCGTATATCGCAGTGCCGCGGCAGTGATGCATAGCATCAGGCTACACATTATTATATATATTCGTCGCGTCATTCCTTTTTCTCCTTTTTATGTTTCTTGTATCCCTTCTTCAAGCCAAAGTTCATTCCCACATAGACATTGAGGCTTCCGAAAATGTTGTTTGTCGAGAAGCGCGACTTGTGGTAGTTGTAGCTATGGAGGATAATGCTCGAACCTGCATACCAGCGCATGTTGTTATACACAAGACCTAGGCGCATGATGCCGTCGAGATTGAAATTCTTGAACGTGAAGTCGTTGCTCTCGTCGCGACCCACGTTTCCCTGCGACCGCTTGTAGGCAAGTGCTGCTGACAGACTGGAGCAGAAAAGCCAGTTCTTGGCGAATACCCAGTTGTAGGCATAGCCTGCCGAGATGTTCAGGTCGTAGTATTTCACCGAGTTGAACATCAGGCTACTGTCTATCTTCACGTCAACATCGCAGTTTCTCTCCACCACTTCCTTCAGCTTCTCGTGGTCGAGGTCGAGGCTCTGGCGCGTATATCCTATGCCTGCCAGCCACGAGCCACAACTGATTTTCTGTATGGTGCTCTGCGAGAAGGCGGCTGGATAGGAGAAGCGGTTGTGGTTGAAGATGTAGTAGAGGTTGAAGCCCGTGATGCCAACGTTAAGTCCGTCGAAATCAACGTTCTTCAGCTTCGACACATCCACATTTCCGCCAAAGTCCGACTTCCTTATCTTGTAGTCGTTGCCAGTGCGGCGGTAGAATAGGTCAACACCTATCTGCGAGCTGTAGAGGCTCAAAGCAAACTCCTTCTTCAGCTTGTTGTCCTTCACGCCTATGTTCTTCAGCTCGAAGGTGTAGCCAAGGAATAGCCAGCGCCAACCGAAATAGGGTCCCACACGCATGGCGGCATCGGGCGAGAGCATCACCTGCTGCCCATAGCTGCTCTTCAGCCAATATATGTCGTAGTTGTAGGTGGTCTGCAACATGAGGGCGTAGTTGTAGTGCTGGGGCTCAATGTAGTTTGTGTCGATGGCGCTGAAGCCACGCACAGTCTTCTTTATCTGCCCCAAGGCCTCGCCTGCCAGCGACTTACTGGTGGAGTCGCCCGTGATGGTGAGCCTACGGTCGAGGTCGTTGTCGGGACGGGCATTGCCTACAGACACACCAAGAAGAGCCAGCAGCAGCACTGCCAACCACTTCCCCACTGCTGTCCGTCGCCTGCGCGTCACTAACACCTCTTCTGCCATACAACCTTACTTACGTCAGAACTTACCCAATATGCGGTCCATCACCCAATTTACAGGAGTAGCGGAGACACTCGTACACGAACATACACTAATGCCCTGAAGGTGCTCTATGACACTCTTTATGAGCGGATATTGCACATAGGGAGGATTGGGCACCGTGATGCTCTGCGTGCCTTCGAGGGTGTGGAGCCGTATTGGCTCGTAGTTGAACACCGAGAAACTCACCTGTCCCTTGTCGCCAATCACGGATATTCGGTCCTCCTTTGCCGACTCATGGGCAACGAAGCACCACGAGCCGCTGCCAGGAAGCCCACTCTCGAAACGGAAACAGGCACTGACCGAATCCTCCACCTTATAGAGGTTTGCACGGTTGGCGCAGATGCCGTCTGCCTCCACTATCACTCCAAACATGTCCTGAAGGAGGTCGAGCTGATGTGGTGCGAGGTCGTAGAAATAGCCACCACCGGCAATGTCGGGCTGCAAGCGCCACGGCAGGTTCTCGGGATGCGAATAGTCGAGGTCGCGCGGTGGAACGGCAAAACGTATCTGCACGTTCACTATGGTGCCTATGGTATCGTCCTGCACAAGCTGCTTCACCTTTTGGAAATAAGGCAGATAGCGACGGTAGTATGCCACAAAGCATGGCACTCCGGTCTCCTCGCTGACGCGATTCACCCTGGCGCAGTCCTCATAGTTTGCCGCCAATGGTTTTTCCACATACACTGGCTTGCCCGCCTTCATTGCCATAATGGCGAAGGTGGCATGGCTCGACGGAGGAGTCGCTATGTATATCGCATTGACATCAGGGTCGTCAATAAGTTCCTGAGCATCGGTGTACCATTTGTTGATACCATGCTGCTCAGCATATCGGCGCGCGTTCTTCTCGCTTCGGCTCATCACTGCTTCCACCATGGAGCCAGGCACTTCGCTGAACGCCGGACCGCTTTTTTTCTCTGTCACCTCACCGCAACCGATGAAGCCCCATTTCAATATTTTCATAATAAGTATTAATATTGTTGGCAAAGATAACAAAAAATCATTATCTTTGCAACACTGAAAGAAAATAAAAACATAAAAAAATGGAAAATAGCAACGAAGAAGCCCTATTTAGGGGTCGCAGCTCACGTTCTTGCGTAAGAAAAGGCTGTCAATTGTACTTGTCTAACTTCCGTCGGCTCCTAAAGGCATCATGGATTCCGGCGGTGCTTTTCGCCGTATGCTACAGCGTCATCGGCACCATTGCCGTCATTCAGTTCCCACGGCTAAACCTCAACGCTTTCGTAAATCCTGAAACGGCATACACGCTACTCGACGACTACATCGCCATAGCGATAGCCTCGCTGCTGGCTCTCGTTTTGGGAGGCATAATGGAGATTGCCACCTATTCCTGTTCGTTCCGACTGCTCGACGAACACCGAAACACAGGAAGCATAGCGCGACGCCCACGCTGGATTGACTTCGACCGCCGTTGGGCATGGCGTGCGCTGAAAGGGTTTGTCTCCACGGCAATCGTATGCACAATTATTTACATTGTCCTCTACGCTATCTGTGCGTTGTTGGGTCTCGCTGTCGGCAAGATGGGAGGACAGACAATGGTGACGACATCCGCCATTATTGGGCTTACTACCCTACTGTTCCTCGTCACACTGCCACCTTTGTTCTACGTGCTGACGAAATACATGCTCGACAGCAACCAACGCTTCTGGCACTCGCTCCTCAACAACTACAAGAGCGGGCTACACCACTGGGGGCTGCTCTTTATCTCGCTCGTCATGACCGTGATAATCCTCCTACTCGCCTCCATCATACTGCTCCTGCCTGCCATCGTGGTAGCCCTTGCCAACTTCCAGGCAAACCTCGGCGTACTCTTCGGCGACCCACTCGGAATGCCCTCATACATCGTGCCGCTAACAGCCATAATGATGGCTTTCGCAGGTTTCGTAGAGGTTATCCTGCGCAGTGGGTTCCACTTCATCGGCTACTACTGCTATGGCTCAATAGACACTCAGGAGGAGGAGAAGAAGAAATTTAATCAAGAAATACAAAACATCTGATAATGAAGAAAATATTATTCATCGACCGCGACGGCACTCTCATTGAGGAGCCTGCCGACGAGCAAATAGACGCTTTCGAGAAACTGAAGTTTACAAAGGGTATGTTCCGTAACCTCGGATTCATACGATCCAAGCTCGATTTCGAGTTTGTGATGGTGTCAAACCAAGACGGACTTGGCACCGACTCTTTCCCCGAGAACACATTCTGGCCAGTACACAACTTCATACTCCAAAGCCTCGAAGGCGAGGGCATCACGTTCGACGACATCCTCATCGACAGGCATTTCCCTGAGGACAATGCACCCACCCGCAAGCCCAACACTGGACTCGTGGAGAAATACATCAACAACCCCGATTACGACATTGCGGGTAGCTATGTGATAGGCGACCGCGACACCGACCGCCAGTTTGCGGAAAACATAGGTTGCAAGGCTCTCATTCTTGGGCGCGACGGAATGACATGGGACAAGATAGCGGAGCTGCTTTTCGCCGGGGAGCGAAAGGCAGAAGTGCGACGCACCACGAAAGAAACTGACATTCATGTTGCCGTTGACCTCGACGGAACAGGACGTTGCGACATCAACACTGGGCTTGGTTTCTTCGACCACATGCTCGAACAGATAGGCAAGCACGGAATGATGGATCTCACCATTCATGTCAATGGCGACCTACACGTGGACGAGCACCACACCATAGAGGACACAGCCCTCGCCCTTGGCGAGTGTCTGCTAAAGGCTCTTGGCGACAAGCGAGGCATTGAGCGCTATGGCTATTCGCTGCCAATGGACGACTGCCTATGCTCCGTAGCCCTTGACTTTGGTGGACGACCATGGCTCGTTTGGGATGCCGAGTTCCACCGTGAGAAGATTGGAGAGATGCCAACCGAGATGTTCCTCCATTTCTTCAAGAGCCTCAGCGATGCCGCACGCATGAACCTCAACATCAAGGCAGAGGGTCAGAACGAGCACCACAAGATTGAGGGCATCTTCAAGGCACTTGCCCGAAGTCTGAAAATGGCAGTCCGCCGCGACATCTACCATTTCGAGCTCCCAAGCACGAAAGGAACGCTATAAGGTGTAGGCATAATAATCCCACATTAACAATCAAAACCGCGAGGCTTCAACTCTTCACTGAAGCCTCGCTTTTTCGTCAGGGTCAGGCCACAACGTATTGCCATGTCCTACAAGCTCTGCCCAAGGCTGAGCCGTCTTCTCATCCAAATCCTCCTGGTCCTTCTTCTTTGTCCAAAATGTTCCCATATTCTTTTCACTCCATATTAGTTTTTTGTCAGGTTGAACAATCCCTTCCAGTACTCTCTACAATTCTTCTTCTTTTGGCAACACGAGGTTGAGGACAACGGCGATGAGGAACACCAAGGCTACGCTGTTTTGGGCGAAGACGGTGCGGACGAGCTGGGGGAAGATGTCGAAGATGGCAGGGACGGAGGTGAAG
Organism: uncultured Prevotella sp.; assembly: GCA_945833995.1. Classification (GTDB taxonomy): domain Bacteria; phylum Bacteroidota; class Bacteroidia; order Bacteroidales; family Bacteroidaceae; genus Prevotella. Next base: position 3,425 of record CAMAGM010000085.1, on the reverse strand, counting down.
CCGAGACCAATGGCAAGCGAGAGGCTTACGATGACCATGTTGCGCTGGGAGAAACCGCAGCGTGACATCATGCCGAAACTGGCGAAGACGATGCTTCCGAACATCATAATGGTGCAGCCGCCAAGTACAGCCTGGGGAATGGTGGCAAGGATTGCGCCAATGGCCGGGACAAAGCCGCTGAGAATGAGAATTATGGCTCCTGTGGCAATGGCGAAGCGATTGACAACCTTAGTGAGGGCGGCAAGTCCTACGTTCTGCGAGAACGAGGTGATGGGCGTACAGCCAAACATTCCTGCTACGGTGCTGACAAAACCGTCGCATGCCACTGAGGCTCCCATCTCCTTTTTATGTACGCTACGGCCAAGGGCACCTGAGCAGATTGCCGACGTGTCGCCGATGGTCTCCGTGGCGGAGACAAGATAGACGCAGACTATGGCGAGAATGGCATCGAGATGAAACTCGGGAGTGAACGGAAGGAAACGTGGGAGTGAGAAGACAGGAATGTCGTGCAGGGCATCGAAGCTGACCATGCCCATGCAGAGGGCAACGATGTAGCCTACAACCAAGCCAATGAGAATTGAGAGCGAGCGGACGATGCCTTTGCCGAAGACGAAGGCGATGAGGCAAACCAAGAGAGTGATGGAGCCAACTGTCCAGTTGGTTGCGCTGCCGAAGTCGGCTGCCCCTTGTCCGCCGCCGAAGCTGTTGGTGCCGATGGGCAACAGTGAGATGCCTATTGCGGCAACCACCGTTGCCGCCACTACATGAGGAATGAGCTTCGTCCACTTGTTGGGAAACAGCCCGAGGCACCCTTCCACTATGCCGCCAACGATTACGGCTCCCATCAGTGTGCCCATGCCCTGAGTTGTGGCAATGATGATGGCAAGTGAGAGGAAAGTGAAGGAGATGCCCATGACGATGGGCAGGCGTGAGCCTATGCGCCAAATGGGATAGAGCTGTATGAGAGTGCCGATGCCGGCAATTACCATACAGTTTTGTATCAGTGCCACGCTTATTCCCTTGTCGATGCCTACGACCGTAGAGAGAATAATAATTGGTGTGATGTTGGCAACGAACATTGCCAGAATGTGTTGAAGGCCGAAAGGCAATGCCTTTGCTAAAGGTACGCGACCGTCGAGTTCGTATATGCTGCTCATAGTTTTTTTAGTTAACAAGTTGACGAGTTGTTACTCAGTTGACAAGTTGACGAGTTGACAAGTTGTTACTGGGGACGCCCACACCCCCAGTATCAACTAATTTATAAATTCTATCTTCTGCGTTTCGTAATCCATTGACTTGAGTATTGCGATGGACTCAAGATGGTAGCCTGCCTCGCGCAGTAAGCGTCCGCCTTGCTGCTGTCCCTTCTCAATGGCTATGCCAATGCCAACGACTTCGCCACCAGCCTGATGGACAATGTCGATGAGGGCTTTTGCCGCCTGTCCGTCGGCAAGGAAGTCATCGACTATTAGCACTTTATCGGTGGCGTTGAGGTAAGGACGTGAGACGAACACGTTGTTCATTCGCTTGTGGGTGAAGGAGTAAGCCTGCGACACATACTTGTCGTCGGTGCTGTTTGCCGTCTCGCCTTTCTTTGCGAAAACCACAGGCACGTCGTAGAGGTCGCCGAGCAGTGTGGCAATGGCAATGCCGCTCGCCTCGATGGTAAGGATTTTGTTCACCTCTTTCCCACGGAAACGACGTTTGAACTCGTAAGCTATCTGTCGAATGATATCGACATCAATCTGATGGTTGAGAAAGTTGTCAACCTTAAGGATGTTACCTTCCTTGATAACACCGTCTTCAATGATTTTTTCTTCGAGGAAATTCATGTGCTATTTTAGATTTTGTGCAAAGGTAATACTTTTTTTCATAACAAAAGGTAAAATGTGGACAAAATTTGTTTTACTATAGAATTTTTATCCTTACCTTTGCATAAAATTAGTATAATAGACAGTATGAAGAGACTGAGAAACATAATGTTTGCGGGCACGGGAAGCGATGTGGGCAAGAGCGTTATTGCCGCCGCTTTCTGCAGGATATTCCGTCAGGACGGCTATAGTCCTGCTCCGTTCAAGGCGCAGAACATGGCCCTGAACTCCTACGCCACGCCCGAGGGTCTGGAGATAGGCAGGGCGCAGGCGGCACAGGCTGAGGCGGCGGGAATAGCATGCCACACAGACATGAACCCGATACTGCTGAAGCCGCAGTCGGACCACACGTCGCAGGTGGTGCTCAACGGCGTTCCAATAGGCAACCGCGACGCCTACAGCTATTTCCGCGGCGAGGGGAAGGACTACCTGCGGCGTGGGGCGTGCGAGGCGTTCGACCGACTGGCTCTGCGCTACAACCCGATAGTGATGGAGGGTGCGGGGAGCATTTCGGAGCTTAACCTCAGGGAGCGCGACATCGTGAACATGCCTATGGCACGCCATGCCGATGCCGACGTGATACTCATTGGCGACATCGACCGCGGCGGAGTGTTCGCAAGCCTCTACGGAAGCGTGATGCTGCAAACACCCGACGACCGACGGAGGATAAAGGGCATCATAGTGAACAAGTTCCGTGGTGACCTAAAACTCTTCGACGATGGGCGACGCATGATAGAGGACATCTGCCAAGTGCCAGTGCTCGGAGTGGTGCCTTACTTGGAAGATGTAGGCGTGGAGGACGAAGACAGCGTGGTGCTCGACAAGAAACGGCACCACGCCACCGAGGGGAAGACGAACCTGGCTGTGGTGAAGCTGCGCCACCTAAGCAACTTTACCGATTTCAAGGCAATAGAGCAGGACCCACGCCTGAACGTCTATTACACGACCGACCGCGAGGAACTGCTGAAGGCAGACATCATAGTTGTTCCGGGAAGCAAATCGACAATAGACGACCTACGCCGACTGAAAGAGGAAGGCGTGGAGGCAACCATAAAGGAGGCACGCAAAAGAGGGAAAACCATATTGGGCATTTGCGGCGGCTACCAGATGCTGGGAATGAGCATTGACGACCCACGGCAGACGGAGGGTGATGCCATACACATCGACGGAATGGGACTGCTGCCAATAACCACTGTAATGGGCGAGAAAAAGGTGACTTGCCAAACGGAGTTCACGCTTGTTGACGGGAGTGAAAGGATGCGGGGATATGAGATTCATCAAGGAATATCTACAGCTACCGACGGCAGCTATCGTCCGCTGACCATGAAGGCAGACGGACAGACGGAAGGCTGCTTGGTGGATAGTCGCTGCATGGGAACCTATCTCCACGGTTGCTTAGACAATCCCGCCTTTGTAGATTTTCTATTGGGACAAGAGCAAAGCGGAAATTTCGACTATGCAAGATATAAGGAAGAGCACTACGACAGGCTTGCCGACCACGTGCGGAAGCATGTGGATATGGCAAAAGTGTATGAGATATTGCAACTTTAATTC
>CAMAGM010000084.1 GCA_945833995.1 uncultured Prevotella sp. | reverse complement strand
GTATGCAATTAAGGAGTGTTAAGGGGTTTTAAATGTATGGGGATAGCGGTTATGAAGTTGGCATAAAAGGGTATTCGATTAATGCAGAAGTAGGGGTTCGTTCTATGTTCCGCAATGCGGAACGTACGTTCACCAATGCGGAACGTACATTCCCCACTGCGGAATGTAGGTTCACCATTGCGGAACATAAAACGAATACCTATTCTTGTTGAATCCATATCCCCATAATCGACTTTTCAATATGCTCATATCGACAAGTCGATATTGCCCTATCCACTTGTCGTTATGAGCACATCAAAAGGTGGATTGGAATGATGTTCTTGTTGCGTGATAGAATCAAAGTCAAAGAATACTTCCAAAAGTTGAGTATTTCCAACAACTGAACATTGCTTTTCCCTTCGGCCAGCGACCGTTGGTTCCCACCTTTTATTGCATTAAAGCACCCTGTATTCTGCTGAATTCTAACTTGTATTAGGAGTGTGGGTGCGACATGAAGGCTCCATCGTTTATGATGGTGCTGACCGCCATAGGCGAATATGCCTATCGCCGTCTCGATGGTGTATTGGTTGTGCCTATAGGTAGCTTGAAACAGTAACTTTTGATAAGTTAGGCTGCATCTCAACAATAAAAATGAAAGTTTTTCAACTTTTATTTTGTATTGTCCTCAATTTGCACTAACTTTGCACTTGAATTGCACTTGAAATTGCACCAAAAATAGAAAAATATAATGGCAGAATCCAATTTCGTTGACTACGTAAAGATATATTGCCGCTCGGGAAAGGGCGGAAAAGGGTCGATGCACTTGCGTCATGTGAAGTATAATCCCAATGGCGGACCTGACGGGGGCGACGGCGGTAAGGGTGGTAGCATCTATCTCAGAGGCAACCACAACTACTGGACGTTGCTGCACCTGAAATATGAGCGTCACATCTTTGCGGAACATGGCGGCAACGGCGGACGCGACAAGTGCCACGGCACTGACGGAAAGGACGTTTACATCGATGTGCCTTGCGGTACGGTGGTGTATAACGCCGAGACGGGAAAGTATGTGTGTGATGTCGCCTACGACGGACAGGAAGTGCTGCTGCTGAAGGGCGGCAGGGGAGGACTGGGCAACTTCCAGTTCCGCACCGCCACCAACCAGGCTCCACGCTATGCACAGCCGGGAGAGCCGATGCAGGAGATGACCATAATTCTGGAACTGAAACTGCTTGCCGACGTGGGACTTGTGGGCTTTCCAAATGCGGGTAAATCCACGTTGCTGTCGGCATTGTCGAGCGCACGACCCAAGATAGCCAACTATCCGTTCACCACACTTGAGCCTTCGCTTGGCATCGTTGGCTACCGCGACCACAAGTCGTTTGTGATGGCAGACATTCCCGGAATAATAGAGGGCGCAAGCGAGGGAAAGGGATTGGGACTAAGGTTCTTGCGCCACATTGAGCGCAACTCGCTGTTGCTCTTCATTGTGCCTGGCGACACCGACGACATAAAGAAGGAATATGAGATATTGCTGAACGAACTGCGCAACTTCAACCCCGACATGCTCGACAAGCACCGTGTGTTGGCAGTGACGAAGTGTGACCTCTTGGACGAGGAACTCATAGAGATGCTGAAGGAGACGTTGCCCGACGACCTGCCGGTAGTGTTTATCTCCTCGGTGGCAAACATGGGACTTACGGAGCTGAAGGATTTGCTCTGGAAGGAACTGAACAGCGAGAGCAACAAACTGCAGGCGATAACGCAGGAGGACGTGATCGTACACCGTGACAAGGACATGACACGCTTTGCAGCCGAAATGGAGGCTGAAGGCGAGGACGACGACATCGAATATGTTGACGTAGAGGACATTGACGAACTCGAGGATTTCGAGTACGAGGAAGAGTGTGAAGAATGAGGAGAGAGAGGTGAGGAATGAGAAGTGAGAAGTTATGTTACATTATTATAATGAGGGTAATGCAGTGATGTTTTCCACCACGCGTCATGATGGGGTGAGCAAGGGCGAATATGCGTCGTTCAACATCAACGAGTATTGTGGCGACACGGTGGAGAATATTGCAGCCAACCGCAAGGCTCTTTGCGATGAGTTGGGAATAACGACCGACCGACTTGTGATGCCACATCAGACTCACGGCGTGGAGGTTAGGCAGATTGCCAAGGACTTCATTGCCCTGCCCGACAACATCAGACGGATGATTCTTGAGGGAGTGGATGCAGTGATGACCGACGAGAGTGGCATTTGCATCGGAGTATCGACTGCCGACTGTATTCCTATTATAATATATGACGAGCCGCACCATGCCATCTGCACCGTGCATGCCGGATGGAGAGGCACGGTGGCAGGAATAGTGGAGAAGGCGGTGAAGGCAATGGCAATCAGCTATAAGAGTGAGCCGCGGGACTTGACGTGCGTCATAGGTCCTGGAATATCGCTCGACGCCTTCGAGGTGGGCGTGGAAGTGTATGAGCAATTCCGTCAGGCAGGCTTCGGGATGAGTTCGAGATTCGTTCGAGGCAAGTGGCACATCGATTTGAAGGAATGCAACCGCTTGCAGCTCGTCAATCTTGGTGTGAGGCAAGAGGCAATAACGGTTAGTCCGATATGCACCTACAACGAAAACGCAGACTTCTTCTCCGCAAGGCGACAGGGCATAAACAGTGGCAGAATATTCACAGGAGCAATTTTATCATAATGAAAATACGACACCTATTATATATATGTATTGCACTAACGGTGCTGACTTCGGCAGTAAAGGACGAGTTCACGGCACTGGAGCGACAGCAGATAAGCATTGAGACGCCAGGGCTGTTTGAGCAGTCGGAGGCTTTCACCATCGATTTCGGCGGCTATCGCACAGCCGACTATTCCTTCCCATTGCCAGTGGGAAAGGCTGTGGTGAAGGACAGTGAGCTGGAGATAACCACCAACAAGGGCGACGCGGTGAAGTCGATGTTTGACGGAACAGTGCGACTCTCGCGCCACATCTCAGGACACGGGAACGTGATTGTGGTAAGGCATGACAATGGTCTTGAGACCGTTTATGCACGCAACGCCGAGAACCTCGTGCAGGTGGGCGACAGGGTGAAGGCTGGTCAGACAATAGCCATTGTGGGAGGCGAGAACGGCAGGACATTCCTCACCTTCTATCTGATGATGAACGGAGGAAAGATAAATCCGGAGATAATAGTGCAGCCGAAGAGCCACCGACTGACGCGCCGCACGCTGCTCTTCCATCGAAAGGGAAACCATGTGGAGATGAGCGCGGTGGGCGGAGAGCCGAAAGACAAGAACAGGAAACTTGAGGCGTGCTATCCGTTGCCTGGGGCAAAGGTGATAAGCCCATACGGACGACGCGGAGGCAGGGCACACTCAGGAGTTGACATAAAGACAACCCCAGACGACAATATCCTTGCCGCGCTCGATGGCGACGTGGTGATGTCGCAGCGCTATGCCGCCTACGGCAATCTGATAAAGATTCGCCATCAGAACGGTTTGGAGACTTGGTATAGCCACAACTCGAAGAACCTTGTCAGCGTTGGCGACAAGGTGAAGGCAGGTCAGGTGATAGCCCTTACGGGACAGACAGGGCGTGCCACGACAGCCCATCTGCATTTCGAGTGCCGGCTGAACGGCAAAGCCTTCAACCCCTCAGTGTTGTTCGACCATGCCAACCATAGCGTGAGGATGGAGACTCTGAAGAGTTTGCTCAAGACAGGCAAGTTGCCCAAAAAGAAGTAGTTGTCGAGCCTTTTGACCATCACTGGCGAAGAAAATACATCTTTTATGCAAAAAATAACAGTTTTGTAACACATATATCAGAAATTTTAGTTAATTTTGCAGCCGTAAGATGTGTGGGCGGCTAATGCCCCCATGTTTTAACATATTAGGTATTAATTTTTTAACATTAAAAATCTTATGCAAAAGAGATTGTATTTCCTAATCGCCACTTTAGTGCTGATGGTTTCATCGGTAGTGGCACAGGTTACTACGTCTGGATTGTCTGGTAGAGTCTCGGCTGACGGCGACGATGTCATCGGTGCAACGGTTGAGGCTGTGCACACTCCTTCAGGCACCAAGTACGTGGCAGTTACAAACGCAAAAGGTCAGTTCAATATCAATGGTATGCGCTCGGGTGGCCCTTACGAGGTCACCATCAGCTACATTGGTTTTGAAACCAAGAAAGTGCAGGGCGTAGTGCTGCAGCTTGGTGAGACTTACAACCTCAACACGACAATGAACGAGGACTCTCAAGTGCTTGGCGAAGTGGTAGTTCAGGGAAAGGCAACAAAGCTCAATATCGAGAAGATGGGCGCATCGACCAACGTCAACAGCTCACAGATTCAGGCCTTGCCAACCGTAAGCCGCTCAATCACCGACGTGACACGACTCTCTCCATACGGAGGTAACGGCATGACTTTCCAAGGTTCTGATGGCCGTACGGCAAACTTCACCGTTGATGGTGCCGACTTCAACAACAACTTCGGACTTTCCTCTAACCTGCCTGGTGGTGGAAACCCAATATCGCTCGACGCTATCGAGGAGCTTCAGGTGGTTATCTCTCCATTCGACGTTCGTCAGACAAACTTCATCGGTGGTGGTGTGAACGCCGTCACAAAGTCGGGAACCAACACCTTCAAGGGCACGGCATACGTCTATCACCGCAACGAGAACATGCGTGGCGACGCTGTTGACCGTGAGCAGATTGCAGGAACGCGTGAGAAGGACCAGCAGACAACTTACGGTTTCACTCTCGGTGGACCAATCATCAAGGACAAGCTGTTCTTCTTCACCAACGGCGAGTATATCAAGACTCCTACCATAGCCAACCGATGGAGAGCATCGAAGGACGGTGTGGCAGATGCCGACAACTACATCTCAAAGTGTACGGAGTATGACTTGCAGCGCGTCAGCGACCATGTGAAGCAGAAGTATGGCTACGACACAGGCTCATACACAAGCTTCCCTGCCGACGAGAAGAACTACAAGATTCTTGCCCGCCTCGACTGGAACATCAACAACGACCATCACCTTGCGCTGCGCTACAACCATACCAACAACACGCTTTGGAATGCGCCTAACGCATCGTCGATGGACGGTGGCTCACGCTCGGCTTATGCCCGTACATCGCAGTACGCAATGTCATACGCCAACTCAATGTACTCGATGAAGAATCTCGTACATTCGGTTTCTTTTGACTTGAACAGCCGCTTTGGCGACAACATCTCCAACCAGTTCCTCGCCACTTTCTCAAAGCTCGACGACGTGCGCGGAACCAACTCTTCTGAATTCCCATTCATCGACATCCTCGATGGCTCTGGCGATACAAACAACTACATAGCACTTGGCTATGAGCTGTTTACATACAACAATGCCGTTCACAACACCGTTTGGAACGTGAAGGACGACGTGACCTACTATCTTGGCAAGCACAAGATCATGGGTGGCGTAAGCTATGAGCATCAGATGGCAGACAACCAGTATATGCGTAACGGAACGGGCTATTACCGCTACAACAGCGTTGACGACTTCATCAACGGTGCTGCTCCTGAGGTAGTCTGCCTCACCTATGGCTACAATGGCGAGTCAAGCCCTGCAGCCCGCGTGACATTCAACAAGCTTGGCTTCTATGCACAGGACGAGTGGAACGCAACTGACAACTTCAAGCTCACTGCCGGTGTCCGCTTCGACGGATTGTTCTTCGACAATGGCGACCTTATGACAAACAACGCCGTACTTGACATTGACTATTTTGGTCGCCACATCGACACAGGCAAGTGGCCGAGCTCCCGTTTCTCAATCTCTCCACGCGTAGGTTTCAACTGGGATATTCTCGGCGACAAGAGCCTCAAGCTGCGTGGAGGTTCGGGACTCTTCGTAGGCCGTCTGCCTCTCGTGTTCTTCACCAATATGCCAACCAATGGCGGTATGGTGCAGTATCAGGCACAGCTCAATGGAACAGGAGTAAAAGGAACAAAGGTTGACATGAACGAGTTCGCAGGAGGTCTTGTTACCGATGCTAATGGCAATGCAACCATTGAAGCCCTTCGTGACAAAATCGTCTCGATGGGATTCCCCACCACTATCACTCCAGAAGAAGGTGCGGTGCCTTCAACTATTTGCGGCATTGACCCAGACTTCAAGATGCCACAGGTATGGAAGACATCTATAGCACTTGACTATCAGCTGCCAGTTTCTTTCCCATTCACCATTACCGGTGAGTATATCTACAACAAGACTCTCAATGCCGCAATGCTTCGTGACTGGGCAGTGCCTGACGTTACAAACTTCCCACGTCTTAACGGTGCTGACAACCGTGCGATTTTCCCCAAGGGATTCCAGACAGTTCAGAGTGCATACGTGCTTGAGAACACAAGCCGCGGCTACGGATGGTCGGCAAGCTTGCAGTTGAACGCACGCCCATTCGAGTGGCTGAGCCTCATGGCAGCCTATACACACAGCGTAAGCAAGGAGGTGACCAGTCTTCCTGGTTCCAACGCAGCGTCGGTTCTCAACTACGTCTCTACTGTTGAGGGTCCTAACAACATGCACCTCCACAACTCGCAGAACGTGACACCAGACCGCTTCGTATTCTCCATCACCAACAACGATAGCCACGGCAACCACCTGAGCCTCATCTACGAGACTTGGCGCGGAGGCTACAACTACTCGTACATGATGCAGAACGACATAAACGGCGATGGCTACAACTACGATGCCCTCTATATCCCAACCGACCAGCAGGTTGCTAACGGCGAGTTCCGCTTCGTTTCTGAGGACGACAAGAACCGCTTCATGGACTTCGTACACAAGGACAGCTATCTGAGCAAGCACCAGGGTGAGTATGCAGAGCCTTACAGCCTCTACAACCCATGGGTACACCGCATCGACTTGAGCTACAAGCACGACTTCACTCTCAACGTAGGCAAGACGAAGCACACACTGCAGCTCAGCTGCGACGTGAAGAACCTCATGAACCTCTTCAACTCCAAGTGGGGCGTTAGCAAGTATCTCAACCCGGAGATTGGCTCTGACCCACGCATCCTGAAGTATGAGGGCGTTGACAAGCAGGGTTACGCTACCTTCTCTACACCAGAGGCAATCAACGGCAATACCGAGACTTGGACTCTCAACCACGCCATTGGTCAGTGCTGGTATGCTTCTATCGGTATCAAGTATATTTTCAACTAATAAGAGACAAAGAATATGAAACTGAAATATTTTTTCCCGATGTTCATTGCTGCTGTTGTAGCCTTGTTCAGCAGCTGTCAGGACGAAGATGTCGTAAGTTATCTTGGCAACGTTCGCGTCACTTCTTCATACGTGGCACTGCCTGCTGAGGGTGGCTCGACAAGCATTGATGTCACAGCGTCTGGCAATTGGACAATATCCGACATTCCTGATTGGATTACAGTGTCCCCAACTTCTGGAACTGGCGATGGTACAGTTACTTTTACTGCTCCCGCTACGACAAAGTCAAATGAGGGCTACGTCACCATTGAGTGTAATGGAGACAAGCAGCAACTCAAGGTGATGCAGATTGCCGAAAAGGTTGAACTTGCCATTTCCACCTGTGCCGAGGTGAACAAGGGATCTGACAACGTCACTTATCGTATCAAGGGTGCTGTGACGAAGATAGAGAACACTACATACGGTAATATGTACATCAACGATGGTACGGGCGATGTATATATTTACGGTACGCTTGACGCAAAAGGTGCAGAGAAGAATTTCTCGTCTCTTGGCATCGAGGTTGGTGATGTGGTGGACTGCGAAGGACCAAGAGTAACCTACAACGGTACCATAGAGCTGAAAAACGTGACCGTCAATGGCATCACGAAGTCGCTCATCAAGGTTGACTCTACCTATGTGGCAGGAGCACCAGGAAACACCCTGCCTCTCGAAGGCGGTGAGCTTACGGCTTATTTCACCTGCAAGGGAAGCGGCATAAGTGTTGAGATTCCTGAGGAGGCAAAGAGCTGGCTCTCTGTCGTAGGCATCACAGAAAGGGCTCTGCAAGGTACTGTTGTGTTCCGTGCAGCAGCCAATGTAGGTGGTGACCGTTCTACAACCGTTTCTTTGAAGACAACCGACGGCAAGAAGGACTACACTGCAAATGTTGAGATTGTTCAGAAGGGTGCCATTATTGAAGCTACTTGCGCCGAGTTCAACGCCGCGCCTGTTGGCGACACTCAGTATCGTGTTGAGGGTGTGGTTACAAAGATAGCAAACACCAAGTATGGAAACCTCTACATCAAGGATGGCTCTGGCGAGGTTTACGTCTATGGAACTACCAACATCTCTGACTATGCCGACCTGAAGGAGGGCGACATCGTTACCTACGTTGGTTCTCGTGGCGAGTATAAGGGCAGTCCTCAGATGGTCAACGGTACGATAGAGAAGGTAACTCCTGTAAAGACCATTTCTATTGCCGAGTTCCGCGAGCTGCCTGACGACAAGAACACCTACTACAAGATTTCGGGTGTCGTAGGCAAGTCCGACGAGGAGAACACGAAGTACGACCTTGAGACCTACGGAAACTTTGCCCTGACCGACGAGACTGGCTCTGTCTATATCTATGGTGTTTCAACAGGCTGGAATGGTGAGACAAAGAAGTTCGGCACGCTTGGCGTGAAGGAAGGTGACACGCTGACCATCCTTGCCTACAAGACCTCATACAAGGGACTTGTGGAAGGTGTTGGTGCCTATCTGAACCATACGAGTGCAGAATAAACAAGACATAAATTAAACAAAAGTCGGCGGCATCCTAATCGAGTGCCGCCGATTTTTTGTTTATGTCATTTGTCATCACTAAGTAAAATAACTATTCAACTAATACTTGTGCATCGCAGTGCAAACAGCAGTGCGACTTGGTAATAGAGCGAGGCTACAGAGTGGTAAACCTTTGCGAGACACGACCGGTGGCTGTCCCCTATTCATACCTACTTATTTTTTAACCATCACTAAAAACTGCGAAATATAGATAATTTCTATCAAAGAATAGATGGTTTCGTTTGGCAATATACCTAAAAGTTAGTAATTTTGCAGCAGAGAAAAAAGTCATTATACTAACATTTAAAAACAAAAGAAATGAAAGAACTTAAAGGAACAAAGACTGAGAAGAATCTTCTCGAGGCATTCGCAGGTGAGTCAATGGCTCGCAACAAGTACACATATTTTGCATCGAAGGCAAAGAAGGACGGTTATCAGCAGATTGCCGCACTCTTTGAGGAGACTGCAGCCAACGAGAAGGAGCACGCAAAGCTCTGGTTCAAGCATCTTGAGGGCGGTGCCATTCAGGACACCATGGCTAACCTCAAGGCTGCCGCTGAGGGCGAGAACTACGAGTGGACCGATATGTACGACCGCATGGCAAAGGAGGCTGAGGAGGAAGGCTTCATCGAGATAGCTGCCCAAATGCGCGGTGTGGCTGAGGTTGAGCGTCACCACGAGGAGCGCTACCGCAAGCTGCTAAAGAACATTGAGGATGGCATCGTATTTTCACGCGATGGCGATACTGTTTGGCAGTGCCGCAACTGTGGTCACATCGTTGTTGGCAAGAAGGCTCCTGAACTCTGCCCAGTTTGCAACCACGCTCAAAGCTACTTCGAGATTAGGGCTGAGAATTGGTGATTGAATTAGAGGAGTGAGGAGTGAGGAGAGAGGAGAGAGGAGAGAGGAGAGAGATTACTGCACTGCGCAGATTTCTCAACTTAGCCTTCAATCCCGGCTTTCGCAATTCTCACTCCTCTCTCCTCATTCCTCACTCCTCTCTCCTCACTCCTCACTCCCTATTTGTCCTTACCTCAAACTCTTTTATCTGCGAGGTAATGTCGTTCTCACCTTGCCTTACAGCAACGCGGAATACCGCTTTGCCGTTTTTCAGTTTCCTGTCTGCACGCACCGTGGCGGTATATTTCACGCCCTTTCCAGGCATTATGCTCTCTACGAGTATGCTTGGTGAGATGTGTATGTATTTGTTTCCCGTGGTCTCAAGCACCGTAGGCTTCACGTCGTAGATTATTGCCGATGAGTTGTTCATGATCTCGAAAGCCACCTTGGCTTCCTCTCCCGCATGGAGCACACCGTTTCCGTCTCGGTCAACGAACGTGGCATTGCGTACCTCAATGTCCTCGTTGTAGTTCATGTGGAAACCTGGCATGAGGTTTGACAGTTTGTCCACCGAAATAGACTTTGGCGTATAAGTCTTTGCCTCCACCGTGGTGTAAGGCTCGTCTGCCCCACCTTTCTCAAACTCAATGCGGTCGTCGCCACTGTTCGTTGGGTCGAAGCCACTGTCGTCGTAGCGCTGCTGCACTCCCTTGCCTCGCTGATACTCACGGCTGTAGGGAGCCTGACGCTGAGTCTGATATTCCCGATATTTCTCCTGCTCCGCACGGTCGGCAGCCGAGCCTATTGCCGAGCCAACCACGGCACCAGTCGCCATTCCCACTATGGTGCCGACATCACTGCCACGCGGACCATTAGTTATTCCGCCAATGGCAGAACCCAATATCGCACCCAAATAAGCACCCGTGCCGGCACCCTGAGAGGCATAACTGTCGCTGCAGGCCGACAAAACGATGCAAGAACCTAACATTAATGCAAAAAACTTTTTCATATACTTACGTTTTTATCGCTGCAAATATAACGTAAAAGGATGAAAGAGCAAAATTAAAAAACATTTTTTAAATCAAAATAATGACAAGCTACATATTTATATGGCTCACGCTTTGGCAACTGCTCCTCTTGGCACTTTTTCGTAGCCATGTCGTAGCGAATGCGCTTGCCGTCGATGTCGAGCAGGAAACTCTTGCCATCCTCGGCGAAGCGAGGGAAGACTGAGAGGTTGCGCTCGTCGTAGGTCTTGCCGGTAATTTTTGACAGAGAGGCGACAAACATTGTCGTTCTTCTCATAATTCTTCATTTGTCAATTCGCATTTCCCATTCTTAATTGAACTTTCCCACCCTTTGAAATAGTAGTATGGCAATACATTATTTTTGATATTCAATCCTTTGGAATGCGCAGCACTGGATATTCAACCACATTAAAGGGTGGGAAAGTTCAGGAATTAAAGTTTCCCTCGCAGGTCAATCCCATACCACTACGCTATCTGCCGCGCCGCCATGGGCGACACCAGTTTGTCGTGCTTCTCCACGCCCAGGCTGCGAAGCTCGGCATCGTGCCGCGCCATCCACCGCCCAAACGTGCGCTTGCTCACACCCGCCCTCTCCGCAAATTCCTTCTTCGATATGTATTTCATATTAATTTGTAAAATAATTATTCGTTTTCATCTTAGATAGCATCTGGCAATAGCATCTGTAAAATCTTCGTTCGGACTGTTCTCTCCGTAAATTCCCATTGAAGCTTTGCCAGATGTTTTCGTGTCCGCAACCATTGCATTCTTCCACTAATTTGTTACACCGCATCATTTTTCCTTTCTTCACCTCCTTAATAATATTTTTCCTCCGCTACGATTCCACTCTATAAATAGCTGCATCTTGGCAGAAAAGAGAATAACGCTGAAAACCCTTCACCCTTCACTTTATCGGCATAAGTCGTTGAATTTCAATAAAATGACGGGACGAAGGGTTGCGCCAGCCCTTCACCCCTTTCACCACCCTTCACCGCTACTCGTAAGCGTCTTCAAGAAGAAGCTTTAACGTCCTTCAGAAATAGGATTATTATGGCTTATATCTGATTGGAACGTTTGACAGGTGAAGGGTGAAGGGGTTTCGGCGATATTCTTCTGAGCTATCAATCTTTGGTTAATCTCTTACAGCCGATAACCAATCTTTGTTCGAAGCCTTCTGACGAACATCAGAAGCCTTCTGACTGCATGGAGACCACTGGCGGTTACGACCGCGGACTATGCAATTACCTATATGGCAAGAGTCTGTGCGTCTGGCGTGAGAGCACGCTCCAGATAAGGCGCAGCTCAGGGTTCAGACGTGGCAAGGACGACAAGAGCGACTCTCTTAACATTGCTGATTCATGAACGGTCCCTCTGCCCCATTATATTACAAGTCATACTTGAAATCATATAGCGGAAGATTTAGTAGCCAGTCTTGGGACATTCTGCCTTTCATTGATATGCGTGCGCCCTTCATGTCGGGATTGTTCTGAATGAATGTCCTGAGTGATTTTGACTTGGGGTTTTCTTCTGCCTTCACCTCGATAGGCCATATTCTGTCGTCTGTCTGAACGATGAAGTCTATCACTATTGTGGAATTGGCTACACTGTGATAATATAAAGTCTTGCCACGTTGCTTCAGTTCGTTGTGAACATACACTTTATCCATTCACATTCTCGGTAGAATATTATCGTAAACATAGACACATAAGGCTCAATACAGCGTAACGAACTCGTAGCTGTTGCCTACTATGGAGAGATAACGGAGGAAATCGGCGAGCGTGATGACCACGGTGCCGCGACAGTCGTTGGGATGGAAAGAGAGTGTGGCGGCTTGGCGCAAGTTCTCGTCAAGGAAAAGATGGACATGGTTGTCGGCGTCGTTTATAAGACCGAACGGAGAGACACTGCCTGGCTCAAGCCCTAAATAACGCAACATGCGCTCTGGTGAGGCAAAAGAGAGTTTGCCACATGATGGCAAGCCCTGAGAGACGAGAGAGGATTTTAGGCGGTGCTCAAGGTCGTGGATGTCGAGGTCGTGGTCGCAATGGAAACATACAAGATAATGGCGGTTGCCTTTGTGGTTGCGGAAAAATAGGTTCTTGCAGTGGACGCTGCCATCGTCGCGCCACCAACGCTTCGCCTCCTCTATGGTTTTTCCCTCAGGGTGGTTGTAAACGGTGAAGGGAATGTCATGCTCCCTAAGGTAGGTCAATACGGTCTCTTCTCGTGTCATAATCATTATTGGAATTGAAAAAGAGTCCCAAGGCGGAATACCATGGGACTCTTTCTATGTTGGATTGTTCAAGTCAAATAATTATTCAGCCTTTGGAGCCTCCTCAGCTACAGTCTCTGCTGCTGGTGCCTCAGCTACAGGAGCCTCACCCTCTGCCTTTGTTGACTTGCGTGAGCGGCGTGTTGCCTTCTTCTTGGTAGCTGTCTTAG
>CAMAGM010000083.1 GCA_945833995.1 uncultured Prevotella sp. | reverse complement strand
TAAATTCGCTTTGTTGTATTTTTGCTTTTTAGTCGAGGGCAGATTGAAAGTTGAATAAGGAGTGTAGCGGGCTACACGACCGATGAAACTTACAATATGTACCGAATAAAAACAAAAAAACAATAAAACGTTTGCCCACAAAAAAAATAATTATTACGGTGGGACTATGAAATTGATGAACACATATTTTAAATAAATAATGAGTGAATAATTTATAGAACCCACCTTAACTTTGTGTCACGGAAAGAAGGCTTAGTCGAAGAGTTTTTTCCATATCCAAAGCACTACTATGGAGCCGAGGACACAGAAAATGAAATTCTTTAGGTAGCCGGCGCCGAAAAGATGGACGTTGAACATCGAGGCAATGAACGCTCCGACGTAGCTTCCCACTATGCCGACAACGAGATTCATACAACATCCCTTGCCCTCGCCCCGCATAAGGCGGTTGGCAACGTAGCCTACGATGATGCCTGTAAGGATGGGCCATGCGGTGAACTGTGAAATGTGCTCTAACATATTTTTTATTTATTTGGTGGTGCGAAAAAAGAAAAAATCCGCAAGACTGTGTGTCGTCATGCGGATTTGCTTTTGAGGTACCTAGCAGAGTCGAACTGCTCTACACGGTTTTGCAGACCGTTACCTAACCGATCGGCCAAGGTACCATTGCTTGTTTGCGGGTGCAAAGGTAGTACTTTTTTTCTGTTCCACCAAACTTTTCATCAACTTTTTTTGAAAACATCCCCATATTTAGGGATTTTTTGAAAAAAAAGCACGAAACATTACGTTGTTTGGATTCAAATGGCTAAATTTGCACGAAAATAGGAAAGCCAATGAAGTTATCAGAACTAAAGACAGGCGAAAAGGGAGTCATCGTGAAGGTTCTCGGACATGGTGGATTCCGCAAACGCATCGTAGAGATGGGATTCATCAAGGGAAAGGTGGTGAAGGTGTTGCTCAACGCCCCATTGCAGGACCCGGTGAAATACCAGCTTATGGGATATGAGGTTTCGTTGAGGCACAAGGAGGCTGAGATGATAGAGGTAATATCCACCGAGGAGGCAAAGACTCTCGAAAAGACATATTCGGAGAAAATGGGCGACATCGTGAAAAGCGACGATGCCGACGAACAGCCTATGACCGACAAAAGGCTGCACGACGTGGCAATACGCAAGCGACGCACCATAAACGTTGCGCTTGTGGGCAATCCAAACTGCGGCAAGACATCGCTGTTCAACTTCGCCTCCGGGGCGCATGAGCGCGTGGGCAACTACTCGGGCGTGACAGTTGACGCGAAGGAGGGACACGCCACATTCGAGGGCTACGACTTCAACATCGTGGACCTTCCAGGAACATATTCGCTCTCGGCTTACTCGCCTGAGGAACTGTACGTGAGAAGGCAGATAATAGACAAGACACCCGACGTGGTGCTGAACGTGCTGGACGCAAGCAACCTTGAGCGCAACCTCTACCTGACGACGCAGCTTGTGGACATGCACCTGAGAATGATTTGTGCGCTGAACATGTACGACGAGTTTGAGGACCGTGGCGACCAGCTCGACCACCGCAAGCTCGGACAGCTGTTCGGAGTGCCGATGATTCCTACGGTGTTCAAGACAGGACAGGGCGTGGATTTGCTCTTCCACATCATTATTAACATGTATGAGGGTGTGGATTTCATTGACAAGGACGGAAACATTAATCCCGAGGTGGCAAAGGACATCCAGGACTGGCACAGCCAATATGAGGGACACCACGGCAGCAACCACGGCGAGGACTTCGCACACGGCGAGAAACCGAGGGACAGCGTGTTCCGCCACATACACCTCAACCACGGAAACGTGCTGGAGCAAGGCATCGAGGCCATAAAGGCAGAGCTGAAGAACGACGAGCAGATACGCCACAAATACTCCACGCGCTACCTCTCGATAAAACTGCTCGAAATGGACAGCGAGACGGAGAAGGTGGTGGCACAACTGCCTAACGCGAAACGGATAATGGAAATTCGCGACCGCGAGGCGGCACGCATAAAGGACGAGCTGAAGGAAGACTCGGAGACGGCGATAATGGACGCAAAATATGGTCTCATCCATGGTGCGCTGCACGAGGCGGGATTCAAGAAAGGCGAGGCGCAGGACACTTACCAAGTGACGCACATCATAGATGGCGTGATAACCAACCGCTATGTGGGCTTCCCCATATTCTTCGCCCTACTCTACCTGATGTTCCAAGTGACTTTCTCGCTCGGCCAATACCCTATGGACTGGATTGAGGCTGGAGTGGGACTGCTCGGCGACCTAATAACCAACAACATGGCTGACGGAATGTTGAAGGACTTGCTGGTGGACGGAATAATTGGTGGAGTTGGTTCGGTGATAGTCTTCCTGCCACAGATTCTCATACTCTATGCCTTCATCTCGTTTATGGAGGACTCGGGCTACATGTCGCGTGCGGCTTTCATCATGGACCGCCTGATGCACAAGATGGGGCTGCACGGAAAATCGTTCATTCCGCTGATAATGGGATTCGGCTGCAACGTGCCGGCCGTGATGGCAACACGCACCATCGAGAGCCAACGCTCACGGCTCATAACGATGCTGATACTGCCAATGATGAGCTGCTCGGCGCGACTGCCCATATACATCATGCTGACGGGAACGTTCTTTGCAGTGGAATACCAAAGCACTATCATGATCTCGCTCTATGTGATAGGCATAGTGATGGCGATAATAATGAGCCGCGTGTTCAGCCGTTGGCTCGTGAAAGGCGACGACACGCCGTTTGTGATGGAGCTGCCGCCCTACCGTTTCCCAACGACGAAAGCCATCGTAAGACACACATGGGAGAAGGGAAAGCAATATCTTAGGAAGATGGGAGGCATCATACTCGTGGCAAGCATAATAGTGTGGGCTCTTGGCTATTTCCCACACGACGAGAGCCTTTCGCCACGCGAGCAACAGGAGCAGAGCTACATAGGACGCATAGGCAAGACTATAGAACCGGTGTTCCGTGCGCAGGGCTTCGACTGGAAGCTCGACGTGGGACTGTTGTCGGGAGTTGGAGCAAAAGAGATCGTGGCATCAACGCTTGGCGTGCTCTACGGCGACCAGATTGACTACCACGCCGAGGGAGCTACGAAATACGACAAGATGCGCAAGCACATGGAGGCAGACGGTGTGACTCCGCTGACGATATTCTGCTTCCTCCTGTTCACGCTGCTCTATTTCCCCTGCCTCGCAACCATTGTGGCAATAAAGAACGAGAGCGGCTCGTGGCGCTGGGCACTGTTCGCGGCTGTCTATACCACGGCGTTGGCATGGATAGTGTCAGCGGCGGTTTATCAGATTGGAAGTTTATTATAAAGCATGGAATATATTGAGATAAAAGGGGCAAGGGTGAACAACCTGAAGAACGTGTCACTCAACATCCCACGCAACAAATTCATCGTCATTGCTGGAGTGAGTGGCTCGGGCAAGTCATCGCTTGCCTTCGACACACTCTACGCCGAAGGACAACGCCGCTATGTGGAGAGCCTGTCGGCATACGCACGGCAGTTTCTTGGAAGAATGAACAAGCCCGAATGTGACTACATAAAAGGCATACCACCGGCAATAGCCATAGAGCAGAAGGTGACGAGCCGCAACCCACGCTCCACCGTGGGCACCTCGACCGAGATATACGACTACCTGCGCATGCTCTTCGCACGCATAGGCCACACCTTCTCGCCCGTGAGCGGCAACGAGGTGAGGAAACACACCACTGAGGACATCATCAACTGCATAAGGCAATATTCCGAGGGCACGAAGTTTGTGGTGATGGCACCACTGAGGCTTGCCGAGGGACGCAGCGTGGAACAACAGCTGAGGGCAAACGTGCTGCAAGGCTATGCACGAATATTCACCAAGGGCGAGTTCATGCGCATCGAGGACTTCCTTGAGTCTGGTGACATGGGCACAGTCTCTGCCGACGACATCTACATAGCCATCGACCGAATGTCGGTTGACCTCTCGAAAGACGGAATATCACGACTTGTAGATTCCGCCGAGACAGCCTTCTACGAGGGCAAGGGAGAGTGTAGGATAATGTTCATGCCATCAATGCTGAGCTACGATTTCTCCACACGCTTCGAGTGCGACGGCATGGAGTTTGAGGAGCCCAACGACAACATGTTCTCATTCAACTCGCCCACTGGAGCCTGTCCCGAGTGCCAGGGCTTTGGAAAGGTGATGGGCATCGACGAGCATCTCGTCATTCCCAACCCCTCGCTCAGCGTTTATGATGGTTGTGCCGTATGCTGGAACGGCGAGAAGATGAAGATGTGGCGCGAGGAGTTCTGCCGACGAGCCGCTGCCGACAACTTCCCAATATTTGAGCCTTACTACAACCTCACCACCGAGCAACGCGACTGGCTGTGGCACGGACTGCCTTCGGAGAAGCACAAGCCATTGGGCGACAAGGTGTGCATCGACTCGTTCTTCCAAATGGTGAAGGAGAACCAATACAAGATACAATACCGTGTGATGATGAGCCGCTATCGTGGCAAGACAACTTGCCCGCTATGTCACGGCACACGACTGAAACCAGAGGCAAACTACGTGAAGATTGGCGGACGAAGCATATCAGACGTTGTGGAGATGTCGATAGTGAAGCTGCAGAAATGGTTTAGGGAGTTGCAGCTCGACGAGCACGACGCGGCAATAGGCAAACGACTGCTCACGGAAATAAACAACCGTCTGCAATTCCTTATGGACGTGGGACTTGGCTACCTTACCTTAAACCGTTTGTCGAACACGCTCAGCGGCGGCGAGAGCCAAAGAATAAACCTCACCACCTCGCTTGGCAGCAGCCTCGTGGGCTCACTCTACATTCTCGACGAGCCAAGCATAGGACTGCACAGCCGCGATACCGACAAACTGATAGCCGTGCTGAAAAAACTGCGCGACATAGGCAACACGGTCATAGTGGTGGAGCACGACGAGGACATAATAAGAGAGGCAGACTACCTCATCGACGTTGGTCCAGACGCAGGGCGACTGGGTGGCGAAATCGTATTCGAGGGTCCAATACAGGCAAGATGCAAATCTCTCACCTCTCACCCCTCACCTCTCACCTCCAATATCGGCTACACCATGAAATACCTCTCAGGCGAGCTTGCCATACCACTGCCTATGGGTCGCCGACGCTGGAATCAGAAGATAGAGATCATGGGTGCGAGAATGAACAACCTGAAAGGCGTGGACGTAGAGATTCCGCTCAACGTGATGACCGTAGTCACGGGAGTGAGCGGCTCTGGCAAGTCGAGCCTTATAAAGGGCATACTCTACCCTGCACTGAAACGCCACATTGGCGAGGTATGCGACGCTCCTGGCGAGTACAGCAGCATCAGCGGCGACATCAATGCGATAAAGCACGTTGAGTTTGTTGACCAAAACCCTATTGGAAAGAGCACACGCTCAAACCCCGCCACCTATGTGAAGGCCTACGACGCAATACGCGACCTCATGGCTGAGCAGCCGTTGGCAAAGCAGATGGGATTCACGCCTCAGTATTTCTCGTTCAACACCGAGGGCGGACGATGCGAGGAGTGCAAGGGAGCGGGTGAGATAACGGTGGAGATGCAGTTCATGGCAGACATTGTGCTGCCCTGTGAGGCATGCCACGGCAAGCGCTTCAAGCACGACATACTTGAGGTGAGATTCCACGACCACAACATCAGCGACATACTCGACATGACGATAAGCGAGGCTATGGAGTTCTTCGAACTTCACGACCAGCCAACGATAGCCAAACGACTGAAACCGCTCAACGACGTAGGTCTTGGCTACATAAAGCTCGGACAAAGCTCGTCAACCCTCTCCGGAGGCGAGAACCAACGAGTGAAGTTGGCATACTTCATCGGACAGGAGAAGCAAGTGCCCACGATGTTCATCTTCGACGAGCCGACAACAGGACTCCATTTCCACGACATCAACAAACTGCTGGAGTCGTTCAACGCCCTCATCGAGCGCGGTCACACCATATTAATAATTGAGCACAACATGGACATTATAAAATGTGCCGACCACATCATCGACATGGGACCCGATGGTGGCGACGCAGGCGGAAACGTGGTGGCAAAAGGCACTCCAGAGGAGATTAGCGGCTGCAAAGAAAGCATAACGGGACACTATTTGCGTGAGAAACTTTACGGAAAAGGCGTAGAATAGAAAAAAAAAGTTAAATTGGGGCGTTGGCGAGGAAGTTTCTCCCGCCTTCGTTCTTCATTCTTCTTTTTTCTTTGTACCTTTGCACCCGCAAAAGCCGATATGGCTCAGTTGGTAGAGCAATTCATTCGTAATGAATAGGTCCCCGGTTCGAGCCCGGGTATCGGCTCAGATTTAGGCGCAGCTGCTGATTCCCATGGGAATTGCAGCTGTTTTTGTTTCTTGGCGTATTTGCAAAGTCCACTTTTCATAAGCAATAAATTAAACACAACTATAATTAAAAGTACGAAAATCCGTGTTGCAAACTGAACAACATGGCGAGAAACGTGGTATATTTGCAGCAAAATATTCACACATTATTAAGACTTATGGTTATGAGAAGATTGTTTTTCATTCTTGCCTTTGCATGTTTGGTGGCGTTCTCCCAAAAGGCAGAAGCCTGCACAGGCATCACACTGAGAACGGCTAATGGCTCACCAGTGCCAGCCCGAACAATAGAATGGGCAGGCAACGACCTGGAGAGCAGGTATTCAATCGTACCGCGTGGATTCAAGCAGCGCTCGTTCGTGCCAGGTGGCAAGAAGGTGGGCTTGGCGTTCAAGGCAAAATATGGCTACGTCGGACTTGCCGTTGAGCAAGAGGAATTCGTAGTGGATGGGCTAAACGAGGCAGGACTCTCCGCTGCCCTCTTCTATTTTCCCGACTATGGAAAATACATGGACTACGACGCAACGAAAAACGACATCACGGTGAGCGACTTGCAGCTCGTGTCGTGGATATTGAGCAACTTCAAGACCATCGACGAGGTGAAAGCAGCCATTGGCAACATCCGCATAGTCAGCATCGACCCGCGTGGCTCAACCGTACACTGGCGCATAACGGAGGAGAGCGGCAGACAGGTAGTGCTGGAAATTGTAGGCAAGCAACTGCAATTCCATGAGAACACTCTCGGCGTGCTAACCAACTCGCCAACCTTCGACTGGCATCTGACAAACCTCAACAACTACGTCAACCTCGCCCCAGGTCCAATCAAAGACCGCAAGATGGGCGACCTGACGCTGACGGCATTTGGTGGCGGCGGCGGACTGCATGGCATTCCTGGCGACATGACCCCGCCATCGCGCTTCGTGCGTGCTGCCATATTCCAAGCCACGGCTCCGAAGATGGCTACGGCAGAGAAGACCGTTGAGCAGGCGTTCCACATTCTCAACAATTTCGACATTCCTACAGGCATACAGTTTGCCGAGGGACAACCCGTGCCCGACATCCCGAGTGCGACGCAGTGGACAATAGCGACCGACATTGCCAACCGCCGCATCTACTACCGCACGATGCACAACAGCAACATCCGCTGCATCGACCTTAAGGCAATAGACTTCCTGAGGGTGGAGAAGCAGTCGGCTCCGCTCGATGCCGCCAAGCGACAGCCACTGGAAATGGTCAGTGTGAGGTAGCCTCCCAGTCCTCCCACTCCTTCATGGCAGCCTTCCAGTCGGTGGCACCGTCGGCAATGGCCTGTTCCTCGCGCGCGGCTTCGTCCCTTGCCTTGTCGCGCGCCCTCTTCTCCTTCATGGCAGCTATCGTGGCGTCGTCGAGTATCTGTATGGCGCCACGCTTTATTGCCTCATGAAGTTCCTCCTCGCCAAAAGCCTTGCCCTGCACGTTGAAGTCAGAGATGTTGAACTCAAAATTGACGCGCAGCTGATGCCTGATCTGCTTTTGCTGAAAGCGTGTTCCCGCATTCTTGCGGCGCAAGAGCATGCCTATGATGTCTATCTCATGCTGTGAAAACTTGTTTCTTCCCATAAAAAAATACTATTTCTTTGCAAAATTAACAACAATATCCCACAATTCAATACATTCCTTTGCATAAACAACATTTTTTATGTAATTTTGCGCCTAAAACAACTTCAATACGACATAAAGGACATGAAAAAAGCATTGAAAATAGTAGGAGGCCTACTCGTTGGGGCCGTCATCGGATTTGCCATAGCGTTTCTCCTCATTTGGATAATCGACGGTAGTGAAGGCATTGAAAGAGCCATGCACAAGGACATAAACGTCTCGAAAGTCGTTATCTCCGTGGCGTGTGCTCTCGTCTCGTTGATTGTCACAGCCTTTCTACAGTTCGCCCTCCACGAGACAGGACATCTCCTGTTCGGTTTGGCATCGGGCTATAGGTTCTCGTCCATCAGGGTAGGCAAATACGCACTTGTCAGGGACGGCAAAGGTTTCCACATCAGGAAATTCTTCATACAGGGCACAGGCGGACAGTGCATCATGACACTGCCTCAAGATACCGACACGGAGCGGGTGCCATATTTCTGGTATAACGCCGGTGGTGTGATTGTCAATCTGTTTCTCTTCGCCTTGTCGGTGTTTCTCCTAATGAACTTCGACCTCGGAATGATTGGCGACGCATTCTTCTATATGCTCGCCTTCACCGGCGCGTTCATTGCCCTGCTCAACGGCATTCCACTAAGTTTCAACGGACTATGCAACGACGGCAGGAACATTCTGCTCATGTGGCGCGACAAACGCTCACGCCGCTTCTTCCTCAGGATAGTGCAGACGGCTGGTGGACTCTCAGAGGGCAAACGCCTCAAAGACTTGCCAAGAGAGTGGTTTGAGGACATTCCTGTTGACACTCCTAAAGACTTCTTCCTCCTGAACAACCGAATAAACTATGCCGCATTGCTCGAAGACCTTGGACAATTCGACGAGGCGCGCAAGGTTTATGAGGAGATTCATGCTTTGGGAAAGGATGTCCCAGGATTGATAAAGCTCGAAATCGGTGCCGACCACATCATCATGGAACTGCTCACCACGGCTCGTCCTGAAGTGGTGGAACAGCTCTACGACAAGCAACTTCAGGAATACATCAAATCCTCCTACAAGTTCTCGCCCACAAAGAACGCCGCCCTCTATGCCATTGCCCTGCTGCACGACAACGACACCGCTCGTGCCAAGAAGCTGCTCGACGAGATGGAGTCACACTGCAACGACTATCTCATGCCAGGCGAGTATCTCACGGCAAAGTTCCTTGTAGGGAAATGCTTGGAACGGAATGTCTGAAACAATGGAGACGAAAGGAGACAGGTGACAAATGACTGTAGAGTTTCCCACCCTTTGAAATGAGTAGTACTTGGGGTATGGGCGTCTCGCCCGCACCTCGCCGCTTATCTCCCGTAAAGTAGGGACTTTACTTTATGTAAGTCCGTAGCCCGCAAGGGCTTTATGGGAAGCCCCTCCGTCCTGGCTGAACCAATAAAAGGTTGAGAGCCACAAGAGCAAATCCGAGAATGACGTAAAGCACACTGTCGGACAATGACATTCCCAACACATAAGCCTGTTCATACATTAGCCATAAACTTATGGGCAACAAGAGGACACTGGTGGCAACGGCGGGAACATACATCCGAAGCACCACCGACTGAGCCACATGGACAACAAGGTGGAATGTGTATGCGGCAAAAGCCCCATACCACAGCAACAGCAGCGGCAACTTGCCAGTGGAGGCAAGTGCCGTGAGCAATAGGCAGAGGACATATTCCTCTACAACGGCCTTTACCATTCGCTCCGTAGTGTAGCCACGGAACATCGGAGCGAAGCGTGGGAAACGCCCGCCTACGGCTTCGCCATTCCTTTCAATCCACGACTTAAGACCGACAATCTCCTCCAAGTCGTGTATCAGAAACAAGGCAGGAAACAGCCATATAACGCCATAGCCCACAGTCAGCATCGCCAGCAGCGACATCTGTGCTACAAAAGTAAGGAACAATACATTCATTTAAATTCCAGCAAAAAAATCCAACCTCAAAACTCTTATCGGCTTGTTCTCCCCACCATAAAGGTTATTGTCGAAAGCTGTTTCGCCCGTTGGCACGAAACCGCATTTCTCCATCACCCTTCCCGAAGCGGGATTGTCGGTGAAATGACCGCTTACCAAAGAAGGGATTGTTGTCGTCTTGCGTATATGGTCAATCATCAGGCGAAGGGCTTCGGTGCAGATGCCCATTCCCCAATACGGCTTTCCAACCCAATAGCCCACTGTCGGCTCGCCCTCGCGCGAAGGCAGCGAGCAGTCGCACGAAGGGCCATAGCCCATCGCACCGACCACCTTTCCCGTTTCCTTCAAGACAATTGCCCAGCAGGTGGGATTGTTGAACACCGTGCGGATTATCTCCAAGCTCTCCTCGCGTGAAGCATGCGGCTGCCATCCCGCACGCTCCCCCACTTCGGGCTCTTTGGCGTATTCATATAGTGCATCGGCATCGCTGTCCTGCCAATGCCGAAGCAGTATTCTGTCTGTTTCCATCATTTATGTTTTTTTGCAGCTGCAAAGGTAGCGGTAATCAGCCAATCTACCAAACATTTGGGACAGAATGACTGAAAATGTGACGAAAGGAGACAATAAAGATGCCTTCGGGAACTAACAAAACAATTGGTCGAGTGTCACAACCTTTTGAGTACACTCGGAATGTTCATTCCTTTCAAGTCCCTTGTCCGTTATCATTGTCACAATGATGGTCTTGTTGGTTTTCGTTGCCTCCAAGAATGTCGAGACCTTGCGTTCTATATCTTCTTCATCCTTGACTGACATGGGGTATGCCTTACTGTAGAATTTCATTTCACAGAGATTTATCGCATTGTCCGCCCTGTCTATCAGCATATCAATCTGTGCAGAGCGGTTGTCGCCTTTCCCAAACCATGAGAACACATTGGTCGTGATGCCTGAAATGCCCAATACCACTTTTATCTGTTCAACATGATTGAGGCAAAGCATCTCAAAAGCCAATCCGCTCCATGTACTGAATACATGGGAGTTTTGGTTGTTTGACCAATAATTCGCGTCGCTTGAATCGGCTCGCCTCATCACCTGGAAATGGAATAAGGTAAAAGGATCTATAAGTTGGTATAATGTGTCGGCGTTTTTGATTCCTGTCGCCCCAGCCCAACGCTTCCTTGCTGTTTCAGATACAAACGGGACATAGCTTCTTATGAACCCGCAACTCTCCAGCTCTTCGAGCATCTGTGAGAAATTGCCATTGTCAGACAGAGAGGTTTTTTCGATAAGCTCTTGTCTGGTCAGTCCTTTGCCCTTTGTGGCAATTGCAGTGACAATCTTAATATGCCTGGCAGCATTCTTATATAATGAATTATAAAGACTGTTGAATTCGTCATGCAGCTCGCCATCTTCTGCAAACAGCAATCTGTCGATATTTTGGGCAATACCTTCGGTCTTGGTGAGTTTTGAGAGATAGAACGGCACGCCTCCAAGCACCATATAACACTCCGCTATCTGCCTTGTTGACAATCGGAACTTACGTGCCGCAAAGTACTCCTGGCATTCCTTGAGCGTAAAAGGCTTGAGTGGTATCTTGTGAGTCACCCTATTATGCAGTCCGCCACGGTTTTTGATAAGATTGTTTAGTATCCATGATGTTGCACTTCCGCAAACAATCAGCTTTATGTCGTCACGCCATGAAGCCCATGAATTCCAGAAATGTTCCAGTCCGCTAATGAAATTTGAACGTGGAGTGTCCATCCATGGCATTTCGTCAATGAATACGATTTTCCTGCCATCAGGAAGAGATTCCAGATAGTCCTCAAGTGCTATAAAAGCATCCAGCCATGATTCTGCAGGAGGCATACTGCCTTTTTTCTTTCTTATGCCCTGCATGAAGTTTTTCAACTGCATGCGCATCGAGACATTGTTCATGCCTGCCACGTAGAAGGCATAATCATTGCCAATGACGTGTTGTATAAGAAATGTCTTGCCGACACGCCTGCGACCATATACGGCTATGAATTCCGACTGGTCGGAACTGATATACTCATTCAGCAGTTGTTGTTCCTTCTCCCTGCCAATAAATAACTTGTTCATAATCAAACAGCATTAGGATTAATATTTGATGCTGCAAAGATTTTGCAAACGAGCGCAATGAGAGTTTACTCTCAAATTGCCGAGTGCAGCTAAATTTTATGCAAAGTTACAAAAAAAAATACTATCCGACAAAGAAAAATGCACGAAATCAGTCGCGGATGTGTGTTTTTTGGTACGTCCGCGACCGTTTTCGTGCTTTTTGTCAGTAAAGCATCTCCTTTCTGGCTGAACAAACAAAAGGTTTAAAAGTGTTATTAATTAGCATAAATACCGAATAATTGGGATAGAATGACTGAAAATGTGACGAAAAACACTTCATATCACTTAGCGATTTCGGCTGCGACTCAAAGCAAGCCTACCATATAGACAGGAATATATCTTTCGTTTAAAAAAACACAACATTCCGTCTATCCTTCAATAAACGATGATATCTCTATCAGATTGCCCTCTGGGTCAGCAACATAACAGGTGCGTTGTCCCCATGGTTCTGTGGTCGGGGCAAAGATAGGTTTTGCTCCCATGCTTACGGCACGCTCATACTCCTTGTCAACATCTGCGAAGCATGGGACATCGAAGGATATTTCCATCGTACCATTGTTGCCTTTGGGATAGGCATACTGTTGTGATGTCATCTGCTCGAAAGCGTCACGTGGGAACATTATGATGCGGGAGTCGCCAAGAGTCATCTCCACATTAGGGTCGCTTCCGTTCCATTCCGTATGGAAGCCGAAGATGTCACGATAGAATGTCACCATCTTGGCATTGTCGGTAGTAAAGAGACCTATGGTATTGAATGAAAAACGTGGTTTCGTCTGCGACATCATCTTCGCAAACTCCACAAGACCCATTTTGTAGAAGGTCTTGTACATCTCTATTTCCTTGGGCTCGTCGTTCTTCAGGAGAGAAAGAATCTCGCAGGCAAACTCCAAGCTGGCGCTGCCGTTGGCTGTCACGATGTTCTTGTCGCTCACTGCCTGGGCATTGACATAGTTGGCGGCATTGGTGTAATGCTCGCCACCCCACAGCTGCAACTGCTCGATGCCATTGCCTGTGTGACGCACATCATTGAGGAAACCCTTGCTCGCCATCCATGAGGCGGCATTGCAGATGGCACCTACTATTCGCCCTTTACCTATAGCATCGGCAACAAGAGGCTTGACACGCTCCGCTGCCTCACTCTTCCAACCGTAACCTCCGATAAGCACAAGAGCGGCATAGTCGTCGGGAATGGACTCAAATGTATAGTCGGGCA
>CAMAGM010000082.1 GCA_945833995.1 uncultured Prevotella sp. | reverse complement strand
ACACTACAGGTTTTGGTTCTGTCATTATGGGTTCGAGTCCCGTTGGTCCAACTCTAAAAAAGACTGTACGATTACCCGTGCAGTCTTTTTTTATTCACAAAAATAAGTAATTTACACTTTTTATCCGTATTTATTTTGTATTTAGCGAAAGTTGCACTATCTTTGCATAAGATAGGCTGCATTTCGGAAGAAAAAATATAAAAAAACCTTTTTTATTTTGTTCTTCTCTCAATTTGCACTATCTTTGCAGACAAAAGCAAATCAATAAACAAACAGAAGTTATGAAGACAAATTATGAAGTGCGTTATGCCGCACACCCACAGGATGCAAAAAGCTATGACACAGCACGCATCCGCCGTGATTTCCTCATCGAGAAAGTGTTCGCTGCCGATGAGGTGAATATGGTTTACTCAATGTATGACCGCATGGTTGTAGGAGGAGCAATGCCTGTAAAGGAAGAGCTTAAGCTTGAGGCAATCGACCCACTGAAAGCTGAATACTTCACTACTCGCCGCGAGATTGGTATTTTCAATGTTGGCGAGGGCGAGGGCACAGTAAAGGTTGGCGACGAGACCTTCACGCTCGCTTTCAAGGAGGCTCTCTACATTGGTCGTGGCGACCGTGACGTAGTGTTCACAAGCAACGACCCTGAGAAACCTGCCAAGTTCTATTTCAATTCCACTACTGCCCACAAGGAATATCCTTGCAAGAAAATTACCAAAGCAGACGCTGTGGTTGCCCACATGGGTTCGTTGGAAATGAGCAACGAGCGAAACATCAACAAGATGATTGTCAATCAGGTGCTGCCAACATGCCAGCTCCAGATGGGTATGACAGAACTTGCCACAGGAAGCGTATGGAACACCATGCCAGCCCACGTCCACAGCCGCCGTATGGAGGCTTACTTCTACTTTGAGGTTCCTGAGGATCAGGCTGTTTGCCATTTCATGGGCGAGGTGCAGGAGACACGCCACGTCTGGATGAAGGGCGACCAGGCCGTTCTCTCGCCAGAATGGAGCATCCACTCTGCGGCAGCCACACATAACTACACCTTCATCTGGGGTATGGGTGGTGAGAACCTCGACTACGGCGACCAGGACTTCTCTAAGATTACAGATTTGAAGTAATGAGTTGACAAGTTGACAGTTGACGAGTTGATACCTCATTCGCACAGAACTTATTTACTTGTCAACTATCAACTTGTCAACTAAAAAAAAGAAATAAACATAACCATCAAAATAAATATCATCATGACTAATCAATTTTCATTGGAAGGTAAGAACGCATGGATAACTGGTGCTTCTTACGGAATCGGCTTCAACATCGCCAAGGCATTTGTTGACGCTGGCATCAAGACCATCATTTTCAACGACATCAACGAGGCTGCACTTGAGCGCGGCTTGGCCAACTATAAGGAGGCAGGCATTGAGAATGTGAAGGGTTACGTTTGCGACGTCACCAAGGAAGACGATGTTAAGGCTCTCGTAGAGAAAATACATCAGGAAGTTGGCAATATCGACATCCTGGTAAACAATGCCGGTATCATCAAGCGCATTCCTATGCACGAGATGAAGCGTGCTGAGTTCCAGCAGGTAATCGACATCGACCTCGTTGGTCCATTCATTGTTTCCTCAGCCGTTCTCCCAGAGATGATGGAACGCCGCGAGGGCAAGATCATCAACATTTGCTCTATGATGAGCGAACTGGGTCGTGAGACCGTCTCAGCCTACGCAGCTGCCAAGGGTGGTCTGAAGATGCTTACCCGCAACATCTGCTCTGAGTATGGTGAATACAACATCCAGTGCAACGGCATTGGCCCAGGCTATATCGCTACTCCTCAAACAGCTCCTCTGCGTGAGCGTCAGCCAGACGGTAGTCGTCACCCATTCGACTCATTCATCTGCGCCAAGACTCCTGCAGGACGCTGGTTGGAGCCTGCCGAGCTGGGCGGTCCAGCAGTGTTCCTGGCTTCTCATGCCTCTGACGCAGTCAATGGTCATATCCTCTATGTGGATGGTGGTATCTTGGCATACATTGGCAAGCAGCCACAATAAGTTTCTTAAAAACAACAAGGACATTCGCCTTTTGTGGTGAATGTCCTTGTTGTTTATAGTTGACAAGTTGATTCTATTAGTTGACGAGTTGACAAGTGAACGAGTTGACGAGTTGCAACCTCCTTCGCACTTAACTTGTCAACTCATCAACTAAGACAATATTTTACAAAATCAGTTCAAGGCATCAGCCAATTCTGCACCTGGCTTGAACTTTGCAACCTTCTTTGCTGCAATCTGGATCTTCTCCTTTGTCAGAGGATTGATACCTTCGCGAGCAGGACGCTCACCTACACTGAATGTTCCGAAACCTACAAGAGCAACCTTGTCACCAGCTACGAGAGCCTCCTGAATGGCAGCCACAGTAGCATCGAGTGCCTTCTTTGCATCAGTCTTTGGCAGACCCGAACCAGCAGCGATTTTCTCGATTAATTCTGTCTTGTTCATAATTCTAAGAGTTTTATATTAATATTAAATTGATGATTTGCAACTTTTCCGCACGCAAATATAGGTTAAAGAATTCAGAATTCAAACAAAAAAAGAAAAAAAGTTTCTTTTTTCACGAATTTTCTATTGTTATCCTCATTTTTTATGCTATTTGACGGATATTTTTAGTAATTTTGCGCCCTATAAGTACAACAATATTAAAAGAGAAAGGCAATTAGCGTATGAGAAACATTCCTACGGTAACCAAGAACTTGCTCTTGGTCAATATAATAGCTTTCGTAGCCACATGGATGCTACAACTTAGGGGCATAGACCTCAACGACATCTGTGGACTACACTTCTTCATGGCGGCGGATTTCCACCTTTGGCAACTCGTGACATACATGTTCCTCCACTCAGGTTTCATGCACATACTGTTCAACATGTTTGCACTGTGGATGTTCGGAGTGGTGATAGAGAATGTGTGGGGTCCGCGTAAATTCTTATTTTATTACATTTCCTGCGGTGTCGGCGCTGGTCTGATGCAGGAGTTGGCACAGTTCTGCTCCTTCTATCTCACCATAAGCGCACAAGACCCATCGGTCACGATGTCGGAACTGTTCGTCATAGGGCAGCAGCTGTCAATGCAGCTCAACGGTTGGACTACTATTGGCGCGTCGGGCGCGGTGTATGCCATCCTGCTTGCCTTTGGTATGATATTCCCCAACGAGCGCATATTCATTTTCCCACTCCCCATACCCATCAAGGCAAAATGGTTCGTCATGTTCTATGTGGCTATCGAGCTCTTCTCCGCACTCGGCTCGTCGGGCGACAACGTGGCACACATGGCACACCTTGGTGGTATGCTTTTTGGCTTCCTCATGATACGCTACTGGAACAACCATCCCACAGCTGGCTACGGACGCAATAGGGGACACCAGTTCTTCGACAATCTAAAGGAGAACTTCGAGCGGCGTCGTGGGGCTAAAATGAATGTCCATAAAAACGGTTCAGCCACACGCGAGGACGACTGGAGCTACAACGAGAAGAAGAAACAGAACCAGGAGGAAATAGACCGGATTCTGGACAAGATACGCCGCAGCGGATATGACAGCCTTACAAAAGAGGAGAAACAAAAGCTCTTCGACAGCAGCAACGAGAGATGATACAACAGCTTAAGACCATAACACGGAAAATTGTGGCGGGTGCGAACATCGCCACCATAGCCGTTATGTTCGTCATCGGATATTCCGACCACGTCAATCCAATCACCCACCCTATGCTCTCAACCATAGGGTTGGCATTCCCCGCCATGCTGATTGTCAACCTGCTGTTTCTCTTTTTCTGGCTGATAATGTGCCGCCGCATGGTCTTTATTCCCATCATAGGCTTCGTCATGTGCTATATTCCCGTAAGGAACTACATACCTTTCAACCTTCCCCAAGACACTCCTTTGGGCTGTATCAAAGTGCTGTCATTCAATGTCCATGGCTACGTCTATAGTCTCGGCGATGACAACGCCTTTGAACGCATCATGGGATATATCCACAAAAGCAAGGCAGACATACTTTGCGTGCAGGAAGACCTCGGCGACTGGCTCAAGCCGCAGGCTCGCCTCGACAGCATTTATCCCTACCACGACAAGACCATAGTGGGCAGCCAGAAGATAAACGCCCTTGGCATATACACCCGATTCCCAATATTGCGCTCCGAGCCAATCAGCTACGAGTCGCTGAGGAACGGAAGCATGGCATATTGGCTCGACATCAACGGCAAGACGGTAATCGTCATCAACAACCACTTTGAGAGCAACCGACTGACCGACGACGACAAGGAACGCTACAAGGAACTGCTGAAGGGTAATCTGGGAAGGGACACCGCCAAGTATGAGACTCGCTATTTCGCCGACAAGCTTGCCGATGCCACGGCACGACGTGCGCCACAGGCTGATGCTGTGGCACGCTTCATAAAGAGCAATGCCAACACCCCGATAATAGTCTGTGGCGACTTCAACGACAGCCCCATATCCTATGTCCACCGCACTGTGTGCAAAGGTCTTACAGACTGCTATACAGCCACTGGAAATGGGCCTGGTTTGTCATATAATCAGAAAGGATTCAATGTCCGCATCGACAACATTTTCTGTTCCGACCACTTCACTCCCTACAACTGCAGGGTTGATAATAAAATACACGCTTCGGACCATTATCCGATATATTGCTGGCTAAAATTCGGCTATAAACCATAAAAAAAGCGAGAAAAACCACAATAAATTTTCCGAATTGTAAAAAAATCATTATATTTGCATGCTATTTTCGGCAACAACTCGACAATAATAAATTAAAAATATAATAATAACAAAATGCAAAACAAAGGAATTGTAAAGTTTATCGCACTGATTCTGATATTGGTCTGCGTATTCTATCTTTCCTTCTCGTTCGTTACACGCCACTACGAGAACAAGGCGGCAGCGATGGGCGAAGAGGCTGGACAGGAATACCTCGACTCTATCATGAACGAGAAAGTGTATCTCGGCGCTTATTCACTTAAGCAGTGCCGTGAAATGGAAATCGGCCTCGGACTCGACCTGAAGGGCGGTATGAATGTAATCCTCGAAGTGTCGGTGCCTGATGTTGTTGCCGTTCTGGCTGACCACAAGACCGACGCAGCCTTCACCAAGTCTATGGAGCAGGCAAAGAAGGAAGAAGAGACAAGCCAGGCCGACTTCGTGTCGCTCTTCATCAAGTACTACAAGCAGAACGCTCCCGGCCACCGCTTGGCTGAGGTGTTCGCAACACAGCAGATGAAGGGAAAGGTCAGCACACAGAGCAGCGACTCTGAGGTAGAAGCCGCAGTACGCGCGGAAGTACAGTCGGCAGTTGACAACTCTTTCCTCGTAGTGCGTAACCGTATCGACAAGTTCGGCGTTGTTCAGCCAAACATCCAGAAACTCGAAGGACAGTCTGGTCGCATCATGGTTGAGATGCCTGGTATCAAGGAGCCTGAGCGTGTGCGCAAACTCCTTCAGGGTAGCGCCAACCTCGAGTTCTGGGAGACCTACAACAGCCAGGAGATAGTACCACTGCTCTCACAGCTCAACCAGCGCTATGCCGCAGGTGCCGACGTTGAGGAAGCTCCTGCCGACAGCACTAAGGCTGAGGTGGCAGAGGCTGACAGCACAAAGACAGAGGCTCCTGCAGAGAAGGCTTCAGCACTCGACAAGCTGAAGAAGGCCGACGCAAAGGCAGACAAGAGCGCAGAGGCACTGAAGAAGCAGAACCCACTGTTCGCCGTGTTCCAGCCTGTTCAGGGACAGGGTCTCAGCACAGTAGGTTACGCTATGGCACGCGACACTGCCGATGTCAACAAGATCATCTATTCCGACATTGCAAAGCAGGTTCTCCCATCAGACCTCAAGCTGCTCTGGAGCGCAAAGCCAGCCGACTTCGACACCAAGGGTCAGGTTTATGAGCTCCATGCCATCAAGGTCACAGAGCCTTCAGGCCGTGCTCCATTGGAGGGCGACGTAATCACCTCTGCAAAGGACGGCTTCTCACAGTATGGCCAGCCTAACGTCTCAATGCAGATGAACAGCGACGGCGCACGCCGTTGGGCACAACTCACCAAGATGAACATCGGACGTGCCGTAGCCATCGTGCTCGACAACACCGTATATAGCGCTCCACGCGTAAATAGCGAAATCTCTGGTGGTAACTCGGAAATCTCTGGTAACTTCACCATCGAGGACACCAAGGACCTTGCTAACACGCTCAACTCCGGTAAGATGCCAGCTCCAACCCGCATCGTACAGGAAGAGGTCGTAGGTCCTTCTCTCGGCGCACAGTCCATCCAGCAGGGTATCATCTCGTTCATCGTTGCCTTCGTGCTCCTGATGATCTACATGCTCTGCCTCTATGGAGTCATCCCAGGTATGATGGCAAACATCGCCCTCATCTTCAATCTCTTCTTCACACTCGGAATTCTCACCTCGTTCCAGGCAGCACTTACAATGCCAGGTATCGCCGGTATCGTGCTCTCTCTCGGTATGGCAGTCGATGCCAACGTGCTCATCTACGAGCGTACTAAGGAAGAGCTCCGCGCTGGCTCCAATGTCCGCGAGGCAATGAAGAAGGGTTATGCAAACGCCTTCTCTGCCATCTTCGACTCCAACTTGACATCTGTCATCACTGGTTTCATTCTCTACGCATTCGGTACAGGTCCTATCCGTGGTTTCGCCACCACCCTCATCATCGGTATCTTCTGCTCGTTCTTCACAGCCGTTTATCTGACACGCTTGGTTTACGAGAACCGTATGAGCAAGGACAAGTGGCTCAACCTCTCGTTCTCTACAGGCTTCTCCAAGAACCTCATGCAGAACACCAAGTTCCACTTCATGGGCATGTATAAGAAGACCTTCACCATTTGGGGTGTAGCAGCCGTGCTGTTCATCATCTGCCTCGCCGTTCGCGGCTTGAGCAAGAGCATCGACTTCACTGGAGGCCGCAACTATGTTGTGAAGCTTGAGAAGTCTGTTGAGCCAGAGCAGGTTCGTACTGCACTTGCAGGTGCCTTCGGCGAGGCAAACGTTAGCGCCATCGCCCTCGGAACCGACGGCAAGACCATCCGCGTTTCCACCAACTACAAAATTGAGTCCAACGACCCAACCGTTGACGACGAGTGTGAGAACATTCTCTTCAAGGCAATGTCTGACGCAGGTCTCGTCACACAGAAAAACGTCGATGCCTTCAAGAATCCAGATGTACGCGCAGGTGGCTCTATCATCAGCAGTACCAAGGTCGGTCCTTCAGTGGCTAAGGACATCACTTACGGTGCCATCATCAGCGTCTTCTTCGCCCTCATCGCCATCTTCGTCTATATCCTTGTGCGTTTCCGCAACGTTGCCTACTCAGTCGGCTCTACCGTTGCCCTTGCGCTCGACACATTGATAGTGATTGGTCTCTACTCAGCACTATGGGGCATCCTGCCAATGTCGCTTGAGATTGACCAGACCTTCATCGGTGCTATCCTCACCGTTATCGGTTACTCTATCAACGACAAGGTGGTTGTGTTCGACCGTGTGCGTGAGAATTTCAACCTCTTCCCTAAGCGCGACCGTCAGCAGCTGTTCAACGACTCGTTGAACCAGACCCTCGCTCGTACCATCAACACCTCTGTAACCACCCTCTTGGTGCTCCTCTGCATCTTCATCCTCGGTGGCGACAGCATCCGCAGCTTCTCGTTCGCGATGATTCTCGGTGTCATCTTCGGTACTTGCTCGTCAATCTTCATCGCTGCTCCTATCGCATTCCTTACAATGGGACGCAAGATCAAGGAAGACTAATATATAATATAGGTAGATATCTTTTGGAGGGTAGAGGGTAGAAGGAAGAGGGTAGAGATTACCCTGTAGGCTGTTTCTCGGCTGAAGCATTTCTCTACCCTCTACCTCCTAATTTCTACCCTCTCAAAACACCAACTCATACACATGAAAAAATCCCTTCTTGTTGCCATAGCTCTGTTTTTTGCTATGGCATCACAAGCACAAAACGTTCAGTTGCACTACGATTTTGGTCACTCCATCTACGACGACCTCAAGGACACACGTCCAAAACTCACATCCACAGTTGAAATGTTCAAGCCTGACAAATGGGGAAGCACCTTCTTCTTCGTCGATATGGACTATGCCGACGGTGAAGTGAAGTCTGCCTACTGGGAGATTTCGCGCGAGTTGCAGTTCTGGAAGGCTCCAGTGTCAATCCACGTTGAATACAACGGCGGACTCAACTACATCAAGGATGCCTATCTCGCCGGTCTGACCTACTCATGGAACAGTCGTGACTTCCGCAACGGATTCACCATCACACCGATGTATAAGTATCTGCGAGGCAACGACAAGCCAAACAGCTTCCAGCTCACTGGCACTTGGCGCGTCAACTTCGGCAAGGGGAAATACTCGTTCCTCGGCTTCGCCGACTTCTGGCGCGAGAAACATGTCGATGCCGAAGGCACAGAGCACGACCTCACTTTCCTCGCCGAGCCACAGTTTTGGGTAAACCTCAATGCCTTCAAGGGTATTTCCGACAGTTTCAAGCTCAGCGTCGGAACAGAGTGGGAGGTATCGTCAAACTTCGCCATCATGGACGGTTGGCGTTGGAATCCCACCCTCGCCTTGAAATGGACCTTCGACTGAAAGATATCTTCGTCTCTCGTGAATTTCACTTTGTAGAGGTCGATGCCATTCTTCTCCAACTCTTGTGCCACGTTAAGCAGATGTAGCTTGAAAGTGGCTAAGAGTTTTGTAACTGATTACTTACACATACTATTAAAAAGTTAAAAGTTAAGAATTAAGAATTAGCTGGAGTTTCCCACCCTTTATGATAACATTACAATATGTTAGTATCAAGGCTAAATCAATGCAGTTCAGTAATTTGCTCTCCCCATAAGGTAGGGGAAGAGTCCCCCGAGGGTGGGAGGGAGTATGTACTGCCTCGATAGGGGATATTACGTATGCGGCGGTTCATACGCCCCCGTCACTCCGTGACACCCCCTCTCTATCTTAGAGGGGGAGCAAGTTACCGCA
The DNA here is from genome assembly GCA_945833995.1 of uncultured Prevotella sp. GTDB lineage: Bacteria > Bacteroidota > Bacteroidia > Bacteroidales > Bacteroidaceae > Prevotella. Next base: position 4,404 of record CAMAGM010000082.1, on the reverse strand, counting down.
CTACATAGAAAAAGGTGGGAAAGAAGTGTTTTTAATTTTTAATCAACTTCGGCCATCCGTCCTCACTCCATATCATCTCTTTCTTTATGAGAATCGATGCTCCGTCGAGCGCCACGCTATATCCATGGCAAAGGAAGATGTCAGTGCCGTTCACTGTGTATGCAGAGTTGTGGCCAGCCGCCTCAAACTCCTTCTTGTCACCCTCTATCACGAGAGTGCCACCACCTTGCGCCATGTCCTTCCCGTCGCGGTCGAAATACGGACCGTCAACCTTGCGGCTTCTGCCTACTACCACTTTGTAGGTGCTGTCCATGCCCTTGCAGCAATAGTCCCATGACACGAACAGATAGTAGTATGAGCCATGCTTGAATATGAATGGAGCCTCCACGGGATTCTCCTTCTTCCCAGGGAAGCGTCGGGCTACCGTCTTCTGTTTCCCCTTGTCGGCAATGTGCATCGTACTGTCGAGCGGCACCATCTGTATTCCGTCCCAAAAAGAGCCGAACACGAGCCATGGTTGGTCGTTGTCGTCAATCACGAAGTTTGCGTCAATGGCGTTCCAGTTGTCCCTTCCCTCACGTGAGCAAACCAGCGGTCCCTCGTCGTTCCAGATGCAGCCAGGTGTGAGGTCGCGTGTTGACAACAGTCCTATAGCTGAGGTGTTCTTCCCGAATGTCGAGCAGCTGTAGGCAAGCCACCAGCGGTCGCGGTATCTTATTATGTCGGGAGCCCAAACGTGGTCGCGGAAACCTTGCACTGAGTCGTGCGCCCATTTCGGTATCACGCTCATCGTTGGCTCCACGTGTAGTGTCCAGGTCTTCATGTCTTTCGAAGTGGCGTGCTGGATGCCTCGTCCTGTGCTGAACACGTGGTATGTGTCGTGGCTATATGCCATCACGGGGTCATGCACCATCAGCGTGTCCGATGTCACGTCTGCCGTGCGCATCTTGCGTTGTGCCTCCAGTGTTGTAGCCGTTGCGAGGGCTACTAAAAATATGATTGTCAGCCGTTTCATTCTTCACTCTTAATTCTTAATTTTTAATTCTTAATTTCCAAATTCCGCCAATTTGTCGAGATAGTATTTCCTCACCTCGCTCCAAGGGTAATATGGTGCGGTGTCGGTCTTTATTGGCAGTGTGGCCTCGTTCTCGTTCAGCAGCACCTTCACCATCACGTTCTTGTCCGCCACGTTCTTTCGGTAGAAAACAAACTGGATGTTTGCTCCCATGGGGAATATCTTGTAGTTGAGCCATTTGTGAGCCTCAAGACTTTCGAGGTCGTCGGTGGCGTAGTCATAGCCGTTGAGACCCAACAGGCAGGTCAGCGGCATCACCATCGTCTCATGTCCGAAACGCAGTGTGGCACCGGGGTGGGGAAGGGCTATGCAGCTGTCCGCCTCAGCTATTATCTTTGCTAAGAGTCGTCGTTGTGAGAAAGGCTGTTTGCCACCGTTCACCGTGAATCCGCCATAGTTGGCATACCACCACGCGTTGTCGGTAAGCCAGTTGTTATACACCTCGTTGTCAGTAAACAAGTCGTAGAGCGTCATCGTCTTCCGTCCCTCAGTGTTCTGCAGCGTGGCTCCCAGTTTCCACAGCAGTTGGTGTAGTCGCTTCGTGTTGAAGTGCTTTGTGGCAAATGCAGTGTCGGTAAATAGAGTAGTCAATATATGACGGCTATCCACGTGTCGGTTGAAGAAGTTCTCATAAAGTTCCTTTGCCTTCTTGTTCTCGCGCTGCTTAAACAGTTCCTTGTCGTCGAAGTTCATATATGGCATGTCGTTCATGCTCGCGTCTTGTGTGAAAGTCAGTTCAGGGTTTTTCTTTGCGAATGTGGTCAGCTCGTTGGTCATCGAGAGGATGCAGCGTATCACTATCGTACTCTTTGCGTCGATGTGTGTCTTTCCCTCAAACACTTCCGGAAAGCGGTTATACATTCTCTCGGCTATCTGTTGGTGTTGCAGCGCACCGAGTGGCGACAGCTCGCCAAAGCGGTTGTTTGCCTCGGCGTACATCTTCTCTATGCGCTCCATCACGTCGCGCCCCGTGGCCGTCAGCACCCTTGCACTGTCAGCCTTGCGCAGGCAGCTGAGTGGGAAGGTGTAGTCCTTAGGGTTTATCAGATAGCGTGAGCCGTGACGTCCGTAGTGTGAGATGTAGAACGGCTTCATTCCGTTGGGTGCTGGTGTCAGGCTCTTTTGGCTCGGCCCTGGATAAGCCTGATGGTTGGTGGCTGAGCGGCGAATGTCGTTCTTGAACTCTTCTGCTACCGTTTGAGCCGAAATTGTAGTCGAAAGGCATGCAAAAGCCACGAAAAATATGATTTTTCTCATTTTGAATGCGATAAATTGTTGTTTTGAGTGCAAAAATAGAAAAAAAATCGTATATTTGCAACATCTAATTAATAAAATTTACTCCTCATGGCGAAAAAATCAAATTGGACCGACGATTACTGGCTCTACGTCATGCAACTTTATATGCGTAAGCCTACAGGCGTAAAGCCACTTTACTCAAAGGCTGCCGTTGACCTCGGCATAGAGATTCATGTCCATCCGCGTGAGATAAGGGCAAGGCAGCAGCAGATTGAGGCTATCAGCACACCACGCATAGAGAGAATATGGGACGAGTATGCCGACAACCCACGAAAGCTCGCGCGTGCCGTGAGGCTACTGCGCAGCATGAAGGGCTTTGGTAGTGCCGACGAGTTTTATGAGGGTGTGGAGGTAACGGAGAGTTTCGAGCGCGATTTCCGTCCCATTGGCGACACAGACATCACTCCTGTCATTCTCATTCTCGTTCTCGACCTCTATTTCCGTCTCACCCCTATCACTATGGTGCCTGAGACACCAGAGGTTGCAGAGCTGGCAAGGCTTGTCAAACTACCGTCAACCACCATTGCCAACCTCCTCCATCTCTTCCGCCAACAAGATCCAATGTTCACCTCTCTCACCTCTCACTCCACACCTCTCACCCCTCATTTAAAGTCCATTTGGCATCGCTATGGCAATGGCGACACAGAAGTTTTGGCACAACTTGCCCGTGAGTTGAGGCAGTATTACCTTGTATGAGTTGACAAGTAGATTATATAGTTGACGAGTAAACAAGTTGACAAGTTATTTGCGACGGCGGTAACAACTCGTTTACTTGTCAACTGAACAATCAACTTCTATAAACCACGCTGCCATTAGCTTGGTGGGTGGCAAGTATCAGCACCTCGGCTATCTGGACGTGGGCTGGGGCACTGGCAGCGTAGAATGCCGTGTCGGCAATGTCGTCGCCAGTCAGCGGCTTGATGCCACGATAAACCTTGTCCGCACGCTCGTCATCGCCGTGGAATCGGGTGTTGCTAAAGTGTGTCTCCACAAGTCCAGGCTTAAGGTTTGTCACTCGCACGGCGGTGTGTGCGAGGTCAATGCGCAGACCGTCAGATATTGTCTTCACTGCCGCTTTCGTGGCACAATAGACGTTTCCACCGGCGTATGCGGCATCTCCAGCCACAGAGCCAATGTTTATTATGTGTCCTAAGTTGCGTTCCACCATTCTTGGCACTATGAGTCGTGTCATTGTTAGCAGACCTTTTATGTTGGTGTCAATCATCGTCTCCCAGTCGTCCATATCGCCCTCATATTCGGGTTCCAGGCCGAGAGCCAGTCCCGCATTGTTTATCAGCACGTCGATGTTGCGCCAATCCATAGGCAGTGAATCAACAGCCTGTCGTGCCGCCTCTCTGTCTCGCACGTCAAAAAGCAGTGATAGCACCTTTGTTCCCTGCTGTGTCAGTTCCTCCTCTACAGCTTTCAGTCTCTCAGCGTTCCTACCGGTGATGATGATGTCATATCCGCCCTTGGCGAATTTTCGGGCACAAGCCTCACCGATTCCGCTTGTAGCTCCCGTTATCATTGCAATCTTCTTCATACTTTTATTTATTTGTTTGTGCAAAGGTAGTGCAAGTTGAGAGAAGAACAAAATAAAAAAGGCACTTTTTTATATTTTTTTCTTCCGAGACGCCGCCTACCTTATTCAAAGGTAGTGCAAGTTGAGAGAAATACAAAATAAAAGTCCAAAAACTTTTATTTTTAATTGTTTGAGCAATAAAAAAGCTGCGCACTTAAACAATGCGCAGCAATTCAACTTTCAATATTCAACGTTCAACGTCCATGCCCCAAGTCAGAAGACAACATTCAACGTGTTCATCATCGTCTCTCGTGAATTTCACTTTGTAGAGGTCGATGCCATTCTTCTCCAATTCTTGTGCCACGTTCAGCAGATGCAGCTTTGCCGTAGCAAGAATTTCTGTTACCGATTGCTTCATAGTCAGAGGAATTTTTCAAGTATTGGATTTAAACCATTGTCTGGGGGTGTGGTCAACGAGGAGTGAGGAGTGTGGAGTGAGGAGTGAGAAATG
>CAMAGM010000081.1 GCA_945833995.1 uncultured Prevotella sp. | reverse complement strand
AGAATGACATGTTCAGACCGAATGAATAGGTCGTTGGTGAAGGATAACGTCCATAATCCACGCCCATCACGTTGATTGACATCGTGCTGACACCAATCTCTGGGTCGTAGCCGTCGTAGCCTGTGATGGTGAAGAGGTTCTGAATGTTGCAATATAGGCGGAGGTTCTCCACGCCCAGCGACTTGATGAGCTTCTTCGGGAAGGTGTAGCCGAGGGCGAGGTTCTTCAGGCGAAGGTAGGAGCCGTCCTCAACATATCGGTCGCTGATGCGGTCGTTGTCGTTGGGGTCGCCGATGATGGCACGTGGAAGCGACGCGTCGGGATTGGCGACACGCACGTTCTCAACGTGGTTGTACCACTTGGAGCCGTCGGTATAGACGATGCTTGGGTCTATTGGCTCAAGGCGTGCTCGGTCGATAACGTCGGTGTGCTGGTTGCTCCAAGCCGTGTTCATGTTGGTGAGATTGCGCTTGGTGAGATTCATCACTTTGTTGCCGTATGAGCCGTTGATGAAGATGTTGAGGTCGAAGTTCTTGTAGCGGAAGGTGTTGGTCCAACCGAAGGTGAATTTTGGCAGTGGCGAGCCGATGATGGTGCGGTCGTCTTCGTTGATGACACCGTCGCCATTGAGGTCCTTGTACTTGATGTCGCCAACGTATGTAGTGTTGGCTCCGTTGAACACGCCGTTAGTAGGATAAGCTGATGGCTTTGGCGAGGTCTCCAAGTCCTGAAGGTCCTGATAGATGCCGTCGCAGACATAGCCATAGAAACTGTAGAGGCTCTCGCCGATGTCGGTCTTTGTCACCTGTGTCTGTCCCCACTGGGCATAACCCACGATGGCAGAGCTTGCCGTGCCGTTGAGCGCTATGAGCTTGTTCTTGTTGAACGAGATCTGCATCTCGCTGTCCCACTGGAACTGACCTATGAGCGGATGGGTGTTGAGGGTAATCTCAAGACCGGTGTTGCGGATGTGGCCATAGTTGCCCATAGGAGCCTTAAGGGCAGAATTGGCGTTGCCTTGCGTTCCCATGTACGACGGAAGCTGGAGTTCCATGAGCATGTCCTTCGACTCTTTCTGGTACCAGTCGATGGTGAGGTTCACACGGTCGTTGAACAAGCCGATGTCGAGACCGACGTCAATCTGCGACTGCTTCTCCCAACGCACATCGAGGTTAGGAATGTTCTGTGGGCGGTAGCCGTTGCCGAGAGATGTATAAACTTGTTGCATGTTCACTCCCCAAACGTATGAGTTGATGTTGGAGTTACCTGTCTGTCCCCAGCCCAAGCGGAGCTTACCGTTGCTCATCCACTTGATGTCCTTCATGAATTTCTCGTTGGTGAAACGCCATGATGCGGCTGCGGAGTGGAAGCCAGCCCAGCGGTTGTTTGGACCGAAGTTTGAGCTTCCGTCGTAGCGGTAAGTGTAAGTGGCGTTGTAGCGGTTGTCGTAGCTGTAGGTCCAGCGTGTGAAGAACGAAGCCATTGACGAGCTGCCGAAACCGGCGTTGATGGTTGCCGTTCCGGTACCAAGCTGTGGGTTATGCACTGCGTCGGAAGGAAGGTTTGTGTTTGCCACCTTAGTGTAGTCCCACTTGCTTTCCCAACATTCCTGTCCCACCATTGCCGTCAAGGAGTGCTTCTCGGCGAAGGTGTTGTTGTAGGTGACGTAGTTCTTCAGCTGCCAATAGGTGTTGTTGTTCTTCTGTATGCTGCTCTCGTTAGGCTCTTTCCAGTTTGGAAGGTCGATGGCATTGTTGTAGATCTCTGCCTTGCTGTAGCCTATGTCGTAGCCAATCTCGGCATGCCAAACAAGATTCTTGATAGGAGTGACCTCTGCATAGATGTTACCGTTGAGCTTCTTACGGTTGAGCAGGTTGTTCTGCTCCATTGCCTTGGCGATAGGATTGTGGATGCTGTAGTTCTCACGGGCAAACGAAGCATAGTTGCCGTCGATGTCGTAGATAGGAGCCTCTGGCAGCGACGACAGGGCGAAGCCCACAATACCTTCTGCACCATCGGTGAGCTTGAGGTTGTCATTGGAGTCAGAGAACGTGGCGCTAAGTCCGAGTTTCAGCCATGATTTCAGCTGGGCATCAAGGTTTGTCCTTACAGACAGACGGTTGAACTCAGAACCAATGATGGTTCCCTCTTGATCCATATAACCTGCTGAAACATAGTACTGTATCTTTTCTGTTCCACCTTGGGCAGAGAACTGATGCTGATGCTGGAAGGCAGTTTGGAAAATGGCATCCTGCCAATTGGTTCCCTTTCCAAGCAACGAGACATCGCTGTAATAAGGGTCTTCTTTTATTCCACCAAATCCCGAGGCTACAAAGTCGTTGTAATAATCACCAAACTCGCGCAGGTTCATCATGTCGAGGCGTTTGGTCTGACGACTCCATGCCACCATACCATCGTAGGAGAACTTTGCCTCACCAGCCTTACCACGTTTGGTTGTGATGAGAACAACACCATTGGCTCCCTGGGCACCATAGATTGCCGTAGCGGAGGCATCCTTCAGGATTTCCATGCTGACGATGTCGGCAGGGTTGATGGTTGACAGAGGTGAAACAGTTGATGTTGGACCATTATCGAGAGCATCGCCAAAACCAAGACTTGAACCACTCGTGCTTCCAGTCTGGACAATTACACCGTCAATAACGTAGAGCGGCTCGGCATTGGAGTTGATTGTCGCCGTACCACGGACACGGATTGAGGATGCGGTACCTGGAGCTCCCGACGTGCTTACGGCAGTAACACCAGCAGCACGACCTTGCAGCGACTGGTCGAGAGAAGTGATTATGGAACCTGTAATCGCTTTCTCTCCAAGATTGACTGAGGAGCCGGAGATATCGCTTTTCTTCATCGTACCATATCCTACGACAACAACCTCGTCGAGAAGTTTCTTGTCCTCGGCGAGGGTTATTGAGATTACGCTCTGGTTGCCCACCTTGACTTCTTTTGTCACATAGCCGATGTAGGAAACGACAAGCACGTCGTTTGGCTTTACTGAGAGGGAGAATTTCCCGTCAAAGTCGGTAGCTACGCCAGTTGACGTTCCCTTGACCTTGACGCTTGCGCCAATGATTGGTCCCATGGCGTCGTTTACGACTCCCGAGACCTTCTTCGTTTGCTGCACAGCGGGAGGCGTAAGTGTCTCGCCGACTGCAAATGCCTGCGGAGAGTTGCCCAAGAACAGGATTGAGCATAGTCCGACAAACAAAGTTTGTTTACTGCTTTTAATATTCATAAATTATCTAATTTGTTGTTTGTTTCACTTCCGTTTTGGCATCACCAGTGTCAGTTACACTGTTATAAAGGTAATAGCCTCCATTTTCGGTTGCAAAGTTAATAACAATATCGTGAAACAAATGATATTAATTTGCTTATTATTGATACTTTTTTGTCAATCACGGGTTTGTGGATAAAAAGATGCTGAAACAAGATATTTTAAGTGTAATATTTACAATATTGATGTTTTTCGGGCTTTTCCCTCAAAAAATGTCTATAAAAGGCTGTCACGCGAATATAATATAATAAGGTGTAGGAGGTGGAAATAAGCAAAAAATCGTGATGGATTAAGATTTTTTTATCATTTAGCAAAAATAGTGCCATTTTTTGATAAGAAAGTATCATCAACTTTGTATATATTATGTTAACTTTGCACCGTCAATTCAAAAAAGCCTCTTATGGAAGCCTGATTGATATGACATTGGGACAAGAAATTATTTGATTAGGTTTATAGTTAGTAGTTAGAGAAGAGGTGCTGGGAGGCAAAGGTGTTTGTCTCCCACTCTTCAAAAAAACAAAACCTGTGCCTAACACAACAATAGAGTTGAAACTTAAAACTTATAAACGAACCGTTATATGAAAAGAACAGCATTATTATTGGTTGCATTGGTTTGCATGGTGATGGTAGAAGCACAAATCCGTGGCAACAACATCGCAGTGACAGTGACACCAGACCATAGCGACTGGAACTACAAAGTGGGCGAGACCGCAAGATTCACCATCAGCGTGCTGCGCTCAGGAACTCCTGTTGAGAATGCGACGATAGTGTGTGAGGCTGGACCTGAGATGTATCCTACCTCGAAAAAGACGATGACTCTGAAAAACGGCACCACAAAGGTGGAGGGAAAGATGTCGAAACCGGGATTCTATAGGGTTACGGTAGATTATAACGAAGGCGGCAAAACCTACCAAGGACTATGCACGGCGGGATTCTCGCCAGAGAAACTGACCCCAACGGCGACCTGTCCCGCTGATTTCGACCAGTTTTGGAGCAACACGTTGGCTGAGGCACGCAAGATTGACCTCGACCCACACCGTGAGTTGTTGCCCGAGCGCTGTACCAAGGACGTGAACGTCTATGAGGTGAGCTACAACAACAACGCATGGGGAAGCCGCATCTACGGAATACTTTGTGTGCCTGTGAAGCCAGGCAAATATCCCGCCTTGCTGCGTGTGCCGGGAGCTGGCTGCCGTCCATACGGTGGCGACATCTACACTGCCTCGAAGGGCGCTGTGACGCTTGAGATAGGAATCCACGGCATACCCGTGACCATGAAACAGGAGGTGTATGACCGCCTGCACAACGGCGCACTGAACGGATATTGGGAGGCAAACCTCGACAACCGCGACAAGATGCCCTACAAGCGCATTTTCACTGGAGCGGTGCGCTCGATAGACTATATCGCGTCGTTGCCTGAGTGGGACGGTGAGAACCTCGGTGTGACGGGAAGCAGCCAGGGCGGTATGCTCTCGCTCGTGTGTGCCGCTCTCGACAGCCGCGTGACCTGTTTCGGCGCTGTCCATGCAGCCATGTGCGACCATACGGCATCGCTGAAGGGACAGCCATGCGGATGGCCACACTATTTCTACTATGAGAAGGAGCACGACCCCGTGAAGGTGAAGAACTCAGGCTACTTCGACGGCATAAACTTCGCACGCCGCATAAAGGTGCCTGGTTGGTTTTCGTTCGGATATAACGACGTGGTGGTTCCACCAACATCCATGTGGGCTACCTACAACACCATTACTGCGCCAAAGACGCTGAGCCTCTATCAGCAGACAGGACACTTCTGGTATCAGGAGCAGTGGGACGAGTGGTGCGAGTGGCTGGTTAAGGAATTAAGAATTAAAAATTAAAAGTGAGGATTTGGAGGGTAGAAGGTAGAGGGTAGAAGGTAGAGATTACCGCACTGCCTTATGACCAAGGGAAGAACTAATCTCTCCCCTCTACCTTCTCCCCTCTACCTTCTGAAAACTATGAAGATTGAAAAATTAAATACACATTTACTATTATGAGTGATTTCCAAGAAAGAGTGACGGCGCTTAGGGCACGTCACGAGGTTCTGCTTAGCAGAAAGAACAATCCGCTGCCTTACGGCAATGGCATCTATGAGAAGTATGAGAACCCTATCATCACGGCGGAGCATACACCATTGGAGTGGCGCTATGACTTCGACGAGAAAGACAATCCATATCTGATGCAGCGCATCATGATGAACGCCACGCTCAACTCGGGAGCAATAAAGTGGAACGGCAAATATGTGCTCGTAGTACGTGTGGAGGGAGCCGACCGCAAGAGCTTCTTCGCAGTGGCTGAGAGCCCCAACGGAATAGATAACTTCCGCTTCTGGTCAGAGCCAATCACCATGCCAGAGGACGTCGTTCCCGCCACGAACATCTACGACATGCGACTCACAGCACATGAGGATGGCTGGGTGTATGGCGTGTTCTGCGCCGAGCGTCACGACGACTCACAGCCTGGCGACCTCTCAGCGGCTACCGCCACTGCTGCCATAGCACGCACGAAAGACCTCGTAAACTGGGAACGTCTGCCTGACCTGAAGACAAAGAGCCAGCAGCGCAACGTGGTGCTACACCCAGAGTTCGTGGATGGCAAATACGCCTTCTACACACGTCCACAGGACGGATTCATCGACACAGGCTCAGGCGGTGGCATAGGTTGGGCGCTTGTCGATGACATCACCAAGGCTGAGATAAAGGAGGAGAAAATAATCAACGCCCGCAACTACCACACCATCATGGAGGTGAAGAATGGCGAGGGTCCACACCCAATAAAGACTCCAAAGGGATGGCTGCATCTCGCACACGGAGTGCGTGGCTGTGCCTCAGGTCTGCGCTATGTCCTCTATATGTATATGACAGCCCTCGACGACCCAACGCGCGTTATAGCGCAGCCCGGTGGCTATTTCATGGTGCCAGAGGGTGGTGAGTATATCGGTGATGTGATGAACGTAGTGTTCGCCAATGGCTGGATTGCCGACGAGGATGGCAAGGTGTTCATCTACTACGGCTCGTCGGACACCCGCATGCACGTTGCCACATCCACCATCGACCGCCTCATCGACTACTGCATGAACACTCCTGCCGACGGCTATGCCACAGGCAAGAGCGTGGAGACAATAAAGAGACTTATTGAGAAGAATAGAGGGAAATAGTGGTGAGTGGTAAGAGGTGAGAGGTGAGAGGTGAGAGGTGAGAGAATAGTTTGAGCCAAGATTTTAGGCAGTTCAGTAACCTCTCCCCTCTCACTTCTCCCCTCTCCCCTCTCACTTCTCCCTTCTCACCTCTAATAAAATATTCACTAATCAAATAAAGAACTGAAAACAAAATGGCAAAATTAAGTGAAAAGATTGGTTATGGATTCGGCGACATGTCATCGTCTATGTTTTGGAAGATTTTCTCATATTATCTTCCAATCTTCTATAGCGACGTGTTCGGACTGGACCTTGTAGATGCAGGTGTGCTGATGCTCGTCACACGCATCTGGGATGGTGTCAGCGACCCAATGATGGGCATTATTGCCGACCGAACTAAGACACGCTGGGGAAAATACCGTCCATATCTGTTGTGGATGGCTGTTCCGTTCTCGTTGTGTGGTATATTGCTGTTCACCACTCCCGACTGGGGATATGCGGCGAAGCTCATTTGGGCATACGTCACCTATATCCTCATGATGACCGTATATACAGGTATCAATGTGCCTTACGGCTCGATGCTCGGAGTGATGACGGCAGACACGAACGAGAAGACCGTGTTCTCGTCGTTCCGTATGTTCTTCGCCTACGGTGGCTCGTTCATTGCCCTCTCGGCTTGGGAGCCGCTGTGCAACCTGTTCACCCCGATGTTTGGAGGCTCAAAAGCCACTGGCACCCAGTTTGCAATGGTAGCGATAGCAGCGGCATGCTTCATTCTGTTCATACTCTGCTTCTCGCTTACCCGCGAGCATATCAAGAGCGAGAGCAAGGTGAGCGTGGGAAGCGACTTCTCAGCCCTACTGAAAAACCGCCCATGGTGGATTCTCATCGGCGCAGCCCTTTGCAGCAACCTGTTCAACACCATCCGCGGCTCGGTGGTGGCTTATTTCTTCACATATATTATATGTGTTGATGGCGATGTCAGCCTGCCGTTCTTCGGACTGTCCATACTGTTCTACGCCGGACTGTTCCTCAGCGTTGGCGAGGTTTGCAACATGATAGGCGTGGCACTCACCGTGCCCATCTCTAAGAGACTGGGCAAGAAAGCGACATTCATCTATTCCAACATCGTGCTTGCAGTGCTTAGCGTGCTGTTCTTCTTCATGCCCGCAAACACTACTGCAGGACTTTGGGGTATGATGATTCTACAGATCATCATCTCTATCTTCACTGGTATTGTGTCGCCACTGATATGGAGTATGTATGCTGACGTTTCCGACTATGCAGAGTTGAAATTCAACTCGGCTTCCACTGGTCTAATCTTCTCCAGTGCCTCAATGGCACAGAAGTTTGGTGGCGCTCTCGGTGGAGCGTCGGTAATGTGGCTATTGGCTCTTGTTGGCTATGTGCAACCACAAAACGGCATCGCCGTGACACAGCCCGAAAGCGTGACGACATACCTTTGGTATCTGATGACATTCGCCCCATCTTGCGTAGCCCTTATAAGCATCGTGTGCGTGAACTTCTACACTCTGACAACAGAGGAAGTGGAGCACATTGCCAAGCAGCTGCAAAAGACAAGAAAGCAAGTATAGTCGGCTTGCTTAATTGCTTTGAGAATTAAGAATTAAAAATTAAAGTTCGACAGTAACGGCGAAACAAGCAACTTGGCAACAAAAAACCAGCTTTCGGAAGTAAGGTTGATTGTGGTAGTTAAGGAGTTAAGAAGTTAAAGGAGAAGTTTGCTTGAGTGAAGCGAAAAAAGACAAATGTACTTGCGCTTATATCCTATGCTCAAAACAAATGTCTTAACTCCTTAACTCCCCAAAAATGAACACATGCGAAACTTAAAATAATTTATATGATACAACTGAGACAACTGAAGCAGGAAATGCAGGATGAGCTTACGGGCAACATCCTGCCATTCTGGCTCAACAAAATGATAGACAACGAGCGTGGGGGATTCTACGGACGCATCGACGGGAAGAACATTCTCCATCCCGATGCCGAGAAGGGTGGAATACTCAACGCGAGAATCCTTTGGACATTCTCCGCTGCCTATAGGGTGCTGGGTAAAGCCGAATACCTTGAAATGGCAACGATAGCGAAGGATTACATCCTCACGCATTTCTACGACCATGAGTTTGGCGGCACATACTGGTCGCTCGACGCCGATGGCAATCCCAAGGACACGAAGAAGCAGTTCTATGCGCTTGGCTTTATGATGTACGGCCTGAGCGAGTATGTACGCGCCACAGGCGACGAGGAAGCCCTTGACTATGCCATACGCCTCTTTGAGACCATTGAGGAACATTCACTCGACGTGGTGTATAACGGATATATAGAGGCTTGCACGCGGGAGTGGGGCAAGATTGACGACATGCGCCTCTCCGAGCTTGACGCCAACTTCCCTAAGTCGCAGAACACCCACCTGCACATCATAGAGCCTTACACCAACCTCTTCCGTGTGTGGAAAGACCCGAGGCTTGAGCGTGCCCTGCGCAACCTCATCGACATCTTCACCGACAAGATTCTTAATCCTGAGACCCACCACCTCGACCTCTTCTTCGAGAACGATTGGACTCGTGGCGCGGGACAACTGGAGAGCTATGGTCACGACATTGAGTGCTCATGGCTCATGCACGAGGCAGCACTCGTGTTGGGCGACCCCGAGGTGCTACGCAAGGTGGAGCCTATTGTACAGCTCGTAGCCAAGGCTTCGGAGAAGGGACTCAACCCCGACGGCTCGATAGTGCATGAGGCAAACCTCGACACAGGACATGTTGACGACGACCTCCACTGGTGGGTACAGGCAGAGGCGGTTGTCGGCTTCTACAACATCTATCAGCACTTTGCCGACGAGGCAGCCCTTGACAAGGCACTGCGCTGCTGGCAGTATATAAAGGACAACCTCATCGACCATGCCAACGGCGAGTGGTATTGGAGCCGACATGCCGACGGCACACTCAACACTACCGACGACAAGGCAGGATTCTGGAAATGCCCTTACCACAACGGCCGTATGTGTCTGGAAATCATTGAGAGAATTTTGAATTGACAATTTAGATATTATAAATTACAATTTTGAAATGACAATGAAACCTAATACAACCTACGACCACGTCCTCCACGAGATAACCCCACTGCGCGAGAACGACGTGCTCTACATTGCCGACCGCCACAAGAAGGAGTTCACCTACCCAATACATAACCACCAGGTGTTTGAGCTCAACTTCGTGGAGCATGCTGCGGGAGTGAGGCGCATCGTTGGCGACAGCAGCGAGGTTATCGACGAGTACGACCTCGTGCTCATCACAAGTCTTGAGCTTGAGCACGTTTGGATGCAGAACGAATGTCGGAGCGAGGACATCCACGAGATTACCGTGCAGTTCCGCTTCGACCTGTCAAGCGACAGCCTCTTCAGCAAAAATCCTTTCAAGCAAATCTACAACATGCTCAATCAGGCGCGCAAGGGTCTGGCGTTCCCTATGGATGCCATCATGAAAGTCTATAACCAGCTGCAGGAGCTAAGCTCCATCACCGACGGCTTCGTGGCATTCATGAAGTTCCTCGACATCCTCAACGTGCTTTCACGCTGTGAGGGCGCACGGACTCTCGCTACCACCAGCTACGCAAAGGTGGTGATAGAGGAGGACAGCTCACGCATACTGAAGGTGAAGAACTACATCAACGCCAACTATATGCGCGAGTTGAAGCTGAAGACCCTTGCCGACCTTGCCTGCATGAGCGAGACGGCTTTCAGCCGATTCTTCAAGCTCCACACAGGGCGAACCGTGAGCGACTACATCATCGACATCCGTCTGGGCTATGCCGCACGTATGCTCGTCGATACCAACAAGAGCATTGCCGACATCTGCTATCTATGCGGCTACAACAACCTGAGCAACTTCAACCGCGTGTTCAAGCGCAAGAAAGGATGCGCCCCAACGGAATTCCGCGAATATTACCATAAGACAAAGATTATTGTATAGCAGTTTCCAAATCTCTTGGGTCAAAAGTCAAAAAGCATAGTATGACTGAGCTTAAAAGGCGTACTTTTGCAGACAAAAAACAAGGAATGGAAATGAGAAAAGCGTTTTTCGCGTTGGTTTTGGCTGTCCTTGCCAACTATATGGCATTTGCCGCAAACGTGACTGATAAGGCGAAGCAAGACTTCGAGTGGTTCAACGGCAACTGCCCGGTGACGTATGCCATCAGCGGCAAGGCATCGCCTGTGGTGGCTGTTGCCTCCGCAATGTTTTCCGACGATCTGAGGCAGGTAACGGGATTGTTGCCTGAGCGATGTGCCGTGGCAGACGCCAAGATAGTTGTAGTGCAGCTCGACAAGAACCGCGGCAAGGCAAATAGCCTGCGGAAGGCGGGAGTGCCTATCGACAGTATCAAGGACAGGAAAGACGCTTTCGCCATCACCCTCACTGGCAGTGGCGACAAGCGGCAACTGACCGTCGTGGGAAGCAATGGCAGGGGAGCGGCTTACGGCCTTCTCGAACTGTCGAGGATGGCTGGCGTGTCGCCATGGATTTGGTGGGGCGACGTTACGCCTTTGCCAAGGAAAAGGCTTGCCGTTGATGCCGCTTTCTCTATGGTTCAGAGCCCTTCGGTGGAGTATCGTGGCATTTTCCTCAACGACGAAGACTGGAGCTTCCTACCTTGGAGCTGGCGCACTTTCGAGCCAAATGGCAAGATGGGCACAATTGGCGCCAACACCTATAGGGAAGTCTTCAAGTTGCTTCTCCGTCTGCGTGCCAACCTCATCTGGCCCGCCATGCACGAACATACAGTCCCGTTCTATCTCGTGCCAGGCGCGAAAGAGGCGGCTGACAGCTGTGGTATTGTCATTGGCACCTCACACTGCGAGCCGCTGATGCGCAACAATGTGGGCGAATGGAACGTAGCTGAGCGTGGAGCCTACAACTACATTACCAATGGCGAGCGTGTGCGCGGCTATTGGAGTGAGCGCCTGAGTGAGGTAGGTAAATTGGAGAACATCTACACCATAGGCATGCGTGGAATCCACGATGGTGCGATGGAGGGAGTCAAAACCTTGCAGGAGAAAACCGATGCCCTGCAACGCGTAATCGACGACCAACGTGCTCTCTTGCGGAAATATGTAGGGAAGGACCTGACCGCCATCCCTCAGGCTTTCGTTCCTTACAAGGAAGTGCTTGAGATAATGGACAACGGACTGCGTGTGCCTGACGACGTCACACTGATTTGGTGCGACGACAACTATGGCTACATGACACGCCTTGGCGATTCTGCGCTGAGGCAACGCAAGGGCGGCGCGGGCATATATTACCATCTTAGCTATTGGGGGCGACCACACGACCATCTATGGCTTTGCACCACGCAGCCAGGGCTTATCTACAACGAGATGCACACCGCCTACGACCTCAATGCCCGACGTCTTTGGGTCGCCAATGTCCACGACCCCAAGACAGCATCTTACGGCATGGAGCTGTTCCTCGACATGGCATGGGACATCAATTCCGTAAGCCACGACACGTTGGAACGCCATCTGTACAATAGGCTCAAGAGGGATTTCGGAAACTCTGCGGCAGACATTCTGCTGCCTGCCATGAAGGAGTTCTATAGGCTCTGTGGCATCAGGAAACCTGAGTTTATGGGATGGACACAGGTTGAGCTTGACAAGAGGAAATACTATCGTGGCTGGTCGCCAGTGGTCAACACCGAGTTCAGCCAGAAGGAGTTTGGAAACGAGCTGCAACGCTATCTCGACGACTATGCCCGCTTGTGCCTTCTTGTTGACAGTGCCGAGGGAAAGGTTGCTGACAGCCGCAAGGATGCATTCTTCGCTCATGTCCGCTATCCGCTTTGTTCTGCGGCAGCCATGAGCGTGAAGATGCTTGAGGCACAGAAGGCGAGGATGCTCTATCCTGGCATAACCGACGAGAGGCTATATACAAGGCACGACTCCCTGCTTGCCTCATGTGCCCGCAGCATGGCGGCATACAACACCATCCGCAAGCTCACCAACCACTACAACAACACCATGTCTGATGGCAAGTGGCGCCATTCCATGTCGCTCAATCCCCGCGACCTGCCCGTGTTCTTCCCCCCCACATTGCCACTATGGGTCGATGATGCCGACGTTGACAGTCTTGCCGCACTGCCATGCAATCCCGCCCTGCCATTGGACGACATTCGCGACAGCACGTTCATCGCCTCCAATGCCAGCTACTACCTGTCGGCAACACCTGGCACCCATGTGGTGCAGATGCTTGGTCACAGCATGGCAGCTCTCGCCCTGCCACGCAACGCCACAGTAACATACCGTTTCAATACCGAAAGTGAAGGGAAAGCCGTGTTGCGCATGGCACTCATCCCTACCCAGCCAAATGACTCTGGCAACATCCGCTTCAGCGTAAGCATCGATGGTGCTGAGCCTATCGTATGCTCACTGAAGGAAAAATACCGCTCCGAGACATGGAAACTCAACGTGCTGAGAGGTCAGGCTCTGAAGACCTTTGACATCAGTCTAAGCAAAGGCACTCACACCATGACGGTCACAGCCATTGACGACCACATTATCCTCGACCAATGGATGATAGACTTCAACCCCGCACGCGAGTTCTATGTGTTCCCCACGGCGAGATTTTCCCAACCTTGACCCCAACTACAGTAGGGGCATAGCTAATGTGTCTGAATGCCATTATATATAAATAGGTGTAGTTCTCATTTCTTGTGCTTGATGCAAGATCGAGTAACGAAGTTGCACTTTTCTTTTTTCCCCGACGTTGATTATAAAATGTGAGAAATAAGAATTAAAAAAATTAAAAAGATAGTGCGCGTTTGCTTTTTTTTGTTACCTTTGCAGACGGAAAAGCCTTGGGTGGAATGACAAGTAGTGTATCCACAAGGCTCCGACCTTGAGTAAACATATTTAAAATAGCAATAAAATGGCATTTTTAACTAACGACAAATTGGTAATTGTTGGTGCTGGTGGCGCCATCGGTTCGACTATGGTTCAGACAGCTCTTAC
>CAMAGM010000080.1 GCA_945833995.1 uncultured Prevotella sp. | reverse complement strand
GACCTCCAGATTATGAGTCTGTTGCTCTAACCAACTGAGCTAAAAGCCCGATGAATGGCATTGCCTTGGTGGCTTTGCTTTTCGGGTGCAAAGGTACGATGTTTTTGTCAGAAATCCAAATATTTTTTGCAAAAAAGACTAAAAAAATGGAATATTGTTTCGTTTCACCTTATTTATTAGTAATTTTGCAGCCGATTTATAGTAATGAATGTAGTATTAGCTAATGGACATTGAAAGAAAAGTGAGAGGGCTCAGCGACAAGGAAGTGGCTGAAAGCCGACTGAAACATGGTGAGAACGTGCTGACACCGCCGGAAAAGACTTCGCTCTGGCGGCTTTATCTCGACAAATATAACGACCCGATAATAAAGATTCTGCTCGTTGCTGCCGCCATATCGTTGGGTCTTGCCGCAATAGAGAACGACTACGTTGAGGCTATTGGCATCTTCCTTGCCATATTCTTTGCCACCACCGTGGGCTTCTATTTCGAGCGTGACGCAGCGAAGCGTTTTGACGAGCTGACGGCACTGGGCGAGGAACAGCCAGTGAAGGTGGTGAGACGTGACCGTGTGGTGGAGATACCGCGCCGTGAGGTTGTGGTGGGCGACATCGTGGTGCTCGGTGTGGGCGACGAGGTGCCTGCCGACGGAGTGCTGTTTGAGGCTGTGGATTTGCAGATAGACGAATCGACACTTACTGGCGAGCCAATAATATCGAAGTTTGTTGAGGTGAGGAACGATGGGGCAACCTATCCCTCCAACCATGCGCTGCGCTCCACCATGGTGATGAACGGCTCTGGAAGAATGAGGGTGACGGCAGTGGGCGACGCAACGGAGATAGGCAAGGTGGCGACAAAATCTACTGAACTTACTGCAGTGAAGACTCCACTTAACCTGCAGCTCGACCGACTGGCAAAACTGATTAGCAAGGTAGGCTCGGCTGTCTCTATACTGGCGTTTGTGGGATTCCTCGGTCACGACATACTTACCAATCCGCTTTGGCAGACAACGGAGTATCTGAAGATGACCGAGGTGGTGCTGAAATATTTCATGATGGCAGTGACGCTCATCGTCATGGCAGTGCCTGAGGGTCTGCCAATGGCAGTGACGCTTGCCCTTGCGCTCAACATGCGAAGGATGTTGAAGTCGAACAACTTGGTGAGGAAGCTGCACGCCTGTGAGACGATGGGCGCGGTGACGGTGATTTGTACAGACAAGACCGGCACGCTGACGCAAAACAAGATGCAAGTGGGCGAGATGACAGTAAAGGACGACAACGGGCTGCTCGACGTGGCTATGGCAGTGAACTCCACTGCCGAACTTGATGGCGACAAGACCATTGGCAACCCAACCGAGGCGGCACTGCTGCTTTGGCTGAAGGACAAGGGTGCCGACTATGAGGCGTTGAGGCGCAGTGCAACGATGGTTTGGCAGTTGCCTTTCTCCACCGAACACAAGTATATGGCAACCATTGCCGACATTTCGGGCAAGCGCCATCTGTTTGTGAAGGGAGCGCCGGAGATCGTGATGGCACATTGCAAACTGCCAGCCGAGGAGCAGAAAAACATACAACGGCAGCTGACCGACTATCAGAACAAGGCTATGAGGACACTTGCCTTCGCACACATGGAATTGCCCGCCACGGCAAGTGAATACCGACTGGCAGAGGGTGACTGTGACTTAAGGCTTCAAGCAGTGGCTGCCATAAGCGACCCTTTGCGAGATGAGGTGCCTGGGGCTGTGATGGAGTGTAGTAGGGCAGGCATCGACGTGAAGATAGTGACTGGCGACACCTCGGCTACGGCAATAGAGATAGCGCGGCAGATAGGCATCTGGAACGACAGCTTGCCCGACGGGGCGCAGATTACTGGTCCTGACTTCGCCGCCCTCACCGACGACGAGGCATTCCAAAGGGCATTGGCACTGAAGGTGATGAGCCGAGCCCGTCCTACCGACAAGCAACGTCTCGTGAACATGCTGCAGAAGCACGGCGAGGTGGTGGCAGTGACAGGCGACGGAACGAACGACGCTCCTGCCCTAAACCACGCCCATGTGGGACTCTCGCTTGGCTCGGGCACGAGTGTGGCGAAGAACGCAAGCGACATGACACTCATCGACGACTCGTTCAGCAGCATTGTGAAGGCTGTGCAGTGGGGACGCTCGCTATATAGGAACATACAGCGTTTCATCTTCTTCCAGCTCGTGGTGAACGTCACAGCACTGCTGCTTGTACTTGGTGGTTCGATGATAGGCACGGAGCTGCCCCTCACCATTACACAGATGCTTTGGGTAAATCTCATTATGGACACGTTCGCCGCTATGGCGCTGGCATCGCTGCCGCCTGAGAGCGAGGTGATGGGCGACAAGCCGCGGAAGCAGACCGACTTTATAATCAATCGCCCGATGGCATGGGCGATAAGCCTTGTGGGCTTGCTGTTCTTCGCGCTGATGTTAGGCCTGCTCTACTATTTCGAGAATGTGGCAGGCATATCGCCAGAGGAACTGACAGTGTTCTTCACCATATTTGTCATGTTGCAGTGGTGGAACCTGTTCAACGCCAAGTCGCTTGGCTCAAGCCGTTCGGCGTTCCACAAGTTCCTTTCCGACAAGGGCTTGCTGTTCGTGCTGTTTGTCATACTGGCAGGACAGTGGCTGATAGTTGAGTTTGGCGGCAAGATGTTCCGCACCGTTCCGCTCGACCTTGAGACCTGGATAAAGATTATTGCCTTCACATCACCAGTGATGATTATAGGAGAAGGAATCAGATGTATTAAAAGATTGAGACATTGAAAACGATTGTTTATGGCGATGGCATGGCAGGCTGTAAGCCTTGTGTCGCCACGATAGGTTTTTTTGACGGAGTTCACCGTGGTCACCGCCATCTCATTGGCGAGGTGACTGCGAGGGCGCATGAGATGGGCTTGGAGTCGGTTGTGGTGACTTTCGACCGCCATCCACGTCAGGTGGTTGCCACCGATTTCAGACCCCGGTTGCTCAGTGCCATGGAGGAGAAACTCGTGCTGCTTGGGAAGTCGGGAGTGGATAGCTGCGTGGTGTTGCCGTTCGACAAGGACATGGCATCTATGTCGGCACGCGAGTTTATGGCAGAAATACTCTCAAGGAGGCTGAACGTAAAGGTGCTCTACACGGGCTACGACCACCGTTTCGGCCACAACCGCAGCGAGGGATTCGCCGACTATGTGGAATATGGTCGGCAGATGGCAATGGAGGTGTTGCGTGGCGAGCCTTATCTGCTCGACGGAGTCAATGTCAGCTCCTCTGTAGTAAG
This sequence comes from uncultured Prevotella sp., assembly GCA_945833995.1. Classification (GTDB taxonomy): domain Bacteria; phylum Bacteroidota; class Bacteroidia; order Bacteroidales; family Bacteroidaceae; genus Prevotella. The sequence continues at coordinate 10,368 of CAMAGM010000080.1, read as the reverse complement.
GTCGCTGCTTGAGGCTGGTGAGGTGAGGCTTGCGTCAAAGTGCCTTGGCTATAGCTACACGTTGCTGGGACATGTTGTAGCTGGTGAGCATGTGGGCACCGGCATCGGTTTCCCTACGGCAAACGTAAAGGTAGATGATGACTTGAAACTGATTCCTGCCAATGGTGTCTATGCCGTAAAGGTGCGTGTGGCGGGTTGTGCCGAGGAGATGACAGCCATGCTAAATATCGGCATACGTCCGACATTTGATGGCAAGGGAAAGACCATAGAGGCTCACATCCTCAATTTCTCAGGCGACATATATGGAAAGCAGATTGCCGTATCGTTTTTCGACAAGATACGCGACGAGCGCAAGTTCCGTTCCCCCGCAGAGCTCGCCGCCCAGCTTGAAGCTGACGCGGGAGAGGCGGAAAGAAGGTTGAAGATTGAATGTTGAATTGCTGCGCATGGTTAATTCTTAATTCTTAATTTTTAATTCTTAATTATATATGAAACGTACATTATTTAATGTGACAAGCTATCTTGTCTTGTTTATAGCATTGCAACTCATTGTTGTAACCATTGTGAGCCAAGTCGCCAAACTGGCGTTCAATACGGTGGAAGGCGACCCCGTTGTGCTGCTCATAGCTTCTGCGGCTACCGATGTGGCCGTCATAGCCCTTTTCCTTGCACTGAAGATGTCGCCCGTCAGCAAGAACTATCTGATGTCAAGGCCGCGTGCAACGCTCGCATGGTCAGTCATTGCTGCCTTGGGCGTGGTCTTGCCCTCGGTGTGGCTTCAGGAACTCCTGCCCCCACTTCCCGATGTGGTGTCTGAGCAGATGATAAAGATGATGAGAGTGCCTGGAGGCTATTTCGTTATTGCCATTTTAGCACCGTTGGCAGAGGAACTGGTGTTCCGTGGTGCCATACTCCGTCAGCTCTCAGAGACTCTCAGAAGCCGCTGGACGGCAATAGCCATCTCTGCCTTGCTGTTTGCCCTCGTGCATGGCAATCCCGCCCAGATGCCCCATGCCTTTGCCATGGGCTTGCTGCTTGGTTGGATGTATTGCCGCACCAAGAGCGTCATTCCTGGCATCGCGTTCCACTGGTGCAACAACACTGTGGCTTATCTCCTTTCCGTGATCATGCCTGACCCAAACGCAAGGCTCATCGACCTCTATGGAGGCAACCAGACATCGCTCGTGTTGAGTCTCGTGTTCTCCCTCTGCATCCTCGTTCCTGCCATTGTCCAGCTCAATCAGCGAATGAAAGGATGAAAATCCTTCATGCAAGCCCGTCTTCATCATCGAGTTTGGAGGAGGAGCGAAATATGGCCTGCATGGACGAATGAAAAGGGCACTGAATGTCCGTTATTCCCCTTTCTGTTGCGGTTTTGACCAATCAGCGGTAGATGACGAAGTCGCGCAATGCTGCTGATGAGAAGTTCTGCGAATAGGTGGTCTGATAGACACCAACCTTCACTTTGCCCGTGCCAACCTCAATGGGCGAGCCAGGCATGTTGTTCCATGTCTTCCCGTCGGCACTGGTGCGGGCAAACAGCTTGGTGCCACGACGCTCAAACTGCAAATGACGGTCGAAGTCGTAGCCCTTGTAGTTGGGGAACTGTGGGCGACCTTCGGCGCTGAGCAGTGTCAGCATGTTGCCGCAGTTGAAAAGCGGGAAGGCGCCGAGTTGGCAATAGGTGCCGTTTGCCTCAACCATGATGCCACAGTCGTTGTAGCTCTTCACGCTCTTTTTCTCCAGTCCCTCCATGTCGTCAACGACAGCCATCATCACAAAATCTCCGTCGTAGTCGCCAAACGCCTCCGCGCCGTTTGTCCACGGCGAGTCGTTGAAGGCTTCCGTGTTTGCCGAGAGGGTGAAAGCCTCACGCTTCTCAAACACTGGCTTCATAGCCGATGGAAGCACAAACTTGCTGTCGGGGTCAATCTCCTCGAAGTCGTCGCCAAGCGAAGGCGTACTTGAGTCTTTCGTAGCCTCGTAGGCATTGGCAATCTCCTCGGCAGTCATAGACGTAGGCATGATGGTGAGCTTGTGGATATAGCCCGTGAAATTGTTTGTTCCGTTGCCGTCGGCACCGATCATTATCTTGCCCTCAGGACGAATCATCAGGAAGTTGTTCTTCTCCCTCAGCAGCTTTCCGTTGCAATAGACGCGCTCCATCCAGCCGTCGAACGTTACGGTCCACATCTGCCATTTGCCTTCTCCTGCCTTCACCTCCTCGGGCGCGCCACTGCTCTCAAACGAGCCGTTGTGGTTCAATAGGCCTGTGGAAGGCTCTGTGCCAAGGCGTAGGGCGGTTGTGGCAAGGTCTGCCTGCGACGAGGAGAGCGAGACAACGGTGGAAACAGGTCCTACCTTGGTGCTGAGCACCCAAGCAGAGATGGTGTAGGGAGAGTTGTATCTGTAAACCGACGATATTGCCTCGTTGCTCTCAAGATGCTGCGTGCCGTTGAAGAACATTGCCCAGCGGCCGTCCTTCACGCGCATGCGGAGCGGCTTGTTTGCCTTCAGCGATAATCCCTTGTCCACGAATTTTATTTCCTTCACATCGTAGGGAGCTGTCTTGCCCTTTGCCATCACGTCGGCATCGACAACCACACGAGCCTTCTTGTCGGCACGTTGTGCTACCTCTACGTCCTTCTTGTGCATCCCGGGATAACCGTCGTTGCTTTCTGCCTTCATGACTGGCAGTTCAGGAGCTTCTTTCCACACTTTGATGTTCCACACCGCTGGCATGTGTCCGTTCTTCTGCGTGTCGGTGATGGTGAGCTTGACATATCTTGCCTTGCGTTTCCCACTGTCTATCATTGGCGAGCCTTGCATGGTGTTGTCGGTGCGGTCGGCGTAGGTTGTCCAATGTTTGCCGTCGAGCGAGGTCTCTATCTTGTATTGATAGAAGAAGGTGGCATACTCAAACTGTGTCCATATTTCGGTTATGTTCTGTGCCTTGCCAAGGTCGAGCTGAATCCACTCGTCGCGATGTTTTCCCAAGGGTGCGTCCCAGTTGGTGTGGCGTGCTTTCCATAGCGTTGCGTTGTTGTCGTCAACCGCATATTCTGGCTTGAACCATTCGTCGTAGTAGGAAGAGGCGGTGACTGACGAGATGGGGAGTGGCTCCCCTGCCCCCCGGTGGGGGATGAAGAGTGGTACGTTTTCGGCGTTGTGGGTGGGAACGATTCTGTTGATGTTGCCGTCGGCGTCGAACGTCAGCTCGTCGATGCACACTTGGCGGTTGAAGCCGTGGATTGACTTGGGGTTGTTGTGGCGGTGATAGACGATGTAGTATTTTCCGTCGAGCTCGAGAATGGAGTGGTGACCGGGCCCATGCACCGTCCCGTCCTCATTGGTGGTGAGTATCTCGCCCTTGTAGGTGAACGGGCCCATCGGGCTTTCTGTGGAAGTGGCATACTGCACGCGATAGGTGTCGGTGTGGCAGCTGCCCGACGAATAGGTGAAATAATAGACTCCATTGCGCTTGAACACGAAAGGAGCCTCGAAAACGTCCTTCAACTCAGTGTTGGGAATGAGTCGCTTCTCGGTGAAGAAGGCATCGGCGGCTATTGGAAACGGATTGCTCTCGTGCCAACCACGAGCGTCGAGCTTCAGGTCTGAGGGCAAGCCCTTTGGGTCAAACTCACCCTCCTTCAGCTTTGCCACTCCACAACCGAAGCCGTCGAATATTCCCCACGTCGTGAAATAGAGATACTGGCTATGGTCATCGTCCTCGAAGAGCATCGGGTCGAGGGTGATGATGTTGTGGATGTAGCGGTCGGGCACCATCACGGCATCTTCCTTGCCGAGGATGTTTTTCCATGGTCCCAAAGGCGAGTCGCTCTCGCCGATGTTGATGTTGCATGGCTCGCAATAGTAGTAGCGGAATTTGCCGTTGGGCTGCTGCACCACGTCGGGAGCCCACACCACTTCCGTAGTGGGCCAGTTCATCACGAAGTTGCGCCAGTTGACGAAATCCTTGCTTGCCCACACCTGTGCTGGACCGTAGCCGTTGCCTGTTCCGTCGGTAGTGGCATAAAGATAATAGGTGTCGCCAAACTTGCGTATCGTTGGGTCGGCGAAATAGCCAGGGATGAACGGATTGGCATTCCCCTTTGCGTTCCACGCCGTGCCTTTCACTGGCGAAGGAGTGTATTCACCATCTTTCCGCTGTGCGTTGACAGACATTGAGTGCAATGCCAACAGCACGGTTGTAGCCAATATTGTTGCTCTTTTCATATTCTTTCCTTTGTTTCTAATTTCACTTCTTTACGATCGTCATCACAAAACCTCCGCCACTTGCCAGCTTTATGTCGAGGGCGGTTGCTGAATCAACGTCCATTTCCTCACGCTTGTAGTCCTCGGCATTATGATTGGCATTCACGCCGTCACGGAATATGGTGGCACGGTATGTCTTGCCCTTTTCCAGGAAATCCAACTCCAGCTTTATGGTGCGGCTGTCCCAGTTGGTTTGTCCTCCCACATACCAGTTGCCAGCTTTCTCGCGGGCGGTGACGATGAATTTTCCCATCTCACCCTGCGGGATTATCGTGCGGTTGAACACCGTGGGCAGCGAGGCAATCATATCCACACACTCCTGCTCGCGCTCGTAGTTGGTGGGAGCGTCGCAGAGCATAGTGAACGGTGAGTCGTGTACTACATAGCATGCCAACTGGTGACATCTTGTTCCCATGCTCACTGGAGCCGTGTATATTGCCTTCCAATTGTCCTTTGTGCCGTTGCGCATTGCCCCTGGGGTGAAATCCACCCTGCCTGCCATCATGCGTATATATGGGAAAGTGACGTCATACAAAGGCATGTCGTTGCCAAGGTCGGTCCATCTCGCTTCCTCCATGCCGAACACACCCTCGTAGTTGAGAATGTTTGGGAAGGTGCGGCTCATGCCCGTTGGCTTGTAGTAGCCATGGTAGTCAAGCACCAACTGATGGCGAAGTGCAGCCTCGGCAATGCGGTAGGCAAGCTCAACAGCCTCTTGGTCGTCGCGGTCGAGGAAGTCTATCTTGAATCCCTTCACTCCCATGTCCTTGTATTTCCCCATCGCCTCGTCGAGATGTTCGTCGAGCACGTTGAACACTGTCCACAGCACTATGTCAACACCCTTGCCCTTGGCGTATGCTATTAGTTCGGGCAGACGTATTTCAGGAATAGGGTTCATTATGTCGCCCTTCTTCGACTCATACCATCCCTCGTCGAGCACCACATACTCGATATTGTTCTTCGAGGCGAAGTCGATGTAATACTTGTAGGTCTCGAAGTTTATGCCTGCCTCGAAGTCAACGCCTTTCAGGTTCCAGTCGTTCCACCAGTCCCAAGCCACCTTTCCTGGTTTTATCCACGACGTGTCGGTGGTCTTTGCGGGTTCTGTAAGTGCATATACGAGATTGTTGACAGGCATGTCGGTGTCCTTTTCCGTCACAGCCACAATTCGCCATGGGGTCTGAAACAGTTTTCCACCCGTGCGGGCTATGTAGTCCTCTGTTGAAGTGACATAGCGCTGCTGTCGCCAAGGATATTTGTCGAACGTCTTCGGGTAGCGTGCAAACCATGCCTCAAGGCTCTTGCCGTCGTTGCCCTTCCTCAGAAACATTCCTGGATATGCCCTGAGGTCGCTTTCCAGTATGGTAAGTTTCACACCGCCGTTTGCCACCGTTGCCGGCAGGAAGGCGAGCTTGTCCTTTGCTTCCTTCAGCGGCTTTACGTCATAAATGTTCTGGAAGGCCATCGCCTCTGGCTTCTTCTCGTTGGTGGTGAACGAGAGCCACGACTGGCTGTCGGCATCGAATCTGAATTCTGCCTTCTCGTCGGCTATCGTTGCCGGCACTTTGCCCTTGCAGACGAAACGATAGGCTATGCCCTCGTCGTATGCACGGAATACCACCGACCAACCCTTGCCCAACGACAATGTCGTCTCGTTATACTCCGCCGTGACACTGCTCTGACGATAGAATGGGGTGGGGAAGGTGGTCTTGTAGTGTTTCGTTGCCGAAGGGCTGACCTTTCCCTGATAGGCATTGTTGATGTCTATCCGCGAAGGCTGCATCACCTCGCGTCCGTCGTGCATTATTCGCCATGTCAGAGTCTCTCCTGACGCTACCTCAACCTGCAACCTCTTGTTAGGCGACTGCAACTTATACGTCTTGCCAAACAATGGGATGGCAAAGACAACCAAAAATATACCAAAAATATTTCTCATTGCTAACATTATTTGTTATATTTTATCTCATACGGCCACTGGGCATCGGGCTGTGGAGTTTGCTCCTCGCCGTCGGGTCCCCATGCGTCAACGTTGCGCCAATGGCGTGTTGGAGCTCCCATCACCACAAGGTATAAGCTGCGCAACTGGCAGTCCTTAGGTGTCTTCAAAGTAGCTGTCCCCGTCATGTCGCTGCACATCTTGCCATAGACGTTGTTTCCTGCCGTATCCACACCAACAAGACCATATCGCCAACCCGCCGCATCTGTATTCAACGCAACATATCCCTCAGCCTTCGTTTTGCCACGGAACTTCACCTTCGCCGTTGTCCCAGCCTTCGGCACATCGAACTTTATGACGTTGAATCCGTAGTTCTCAGGACAGCACTCCGCCTCAACCCGCTGCCATCCCTTGGCGGTTGTTTTCAGTTTCGTCGAGAACTTTTCCGCGTATGGCCGTGTCTCACGCCATGCCCTTGGGAAGTCCATGTTCACCATTCGCCTGACGTTGAGGAACATCTCGTCGCAGAACTGGCTCTGGCTCATGCCTGTCAGTCGCTTGTAGGTCATCACAGGATCCTCGCCGCGCTTGCCCTGTCGGAACAGCTCGGCAATGAACGGCTTGCCGTGCTTCTCGCCCCAACACTCCAACACGTATGGCGAGTGATAAATGTTCTCAAGATGCAGGAAAGCCTTGTTAGCAGTCTTTGTAAAGGCATCAAAATGGTATTTCTCGTCGGTCACCCATTCGGGGTTCACCTGCCACAGCATCCACTGCGAGGTCATCTCGAAGAAGCCGCAGCCTCCCCAAGCCTCGCCCTCGCCGTCGCAAGTTATCTGCGACTGGAACGAGTGTCCCAGTTCGTGTGCGATGCAGTTCAGCTTCTTGTCCTGCACGCGGTTTGGCGCAAGCCACAGCGCACCAATCTCGCCGTCGTAGTCGCCGCCGTATGCAGTGCCTTCGAGCGAGTAGTTGAGCATCACCATCATGCGCAGCTTCTCTGCTTTCGACCCTGGTCTTGTAAACTGCAGCGAGTCGCGGAAGAAGGCATAGTAGCTTTCCAGCTTCTCCTTCAGGTTGTCCATATCCACCCGCATCGGCTTGCCTTCGAGTTCTGGCGGACAGCTGAGGTCGTAGCCGAATCCCTTCTGCCACATTATGGCGAAGTTGTCGGTGCAGGTCATTCTCGTGTAGCTCCAAGTCGATGTGTCAGCAAGCAGGTTCATCTGCCTAAGGTCGTTTGGGATGTAGATGTTTTTCTGTGCAAAAGCCTCGGTAAGTGTCACCATCAGCAGTGCAAGGGTTGTGAAGATTGTTGTTCTTTTCATACTGTAATTTGTTTCGGGTCGTATTTTGCCTGCAAAATTACCACATTTTCCCCAAACCCTATGCCAAAATAATACATTTCCATGCAAAAATAGTCCAACACAACATTTTTTCCATCATCGTTTTTGCAATATGTCTTCTATATAAAGCATAAATTTGTGCAATAAGTCTGCGTTAAGAGGTTTGAAGGGTTTGTTCGTTTTTTGTACTTCGTCATCCTTCGGTATGGTTTCGTGATGCCTTCGAGACGAGTTCGGGACGATTGTAAAGAATTTCACCATGCAAAAACAACTGTAACACTGTAGCGTGTAACGCTGCCTATCATTCATCGATGCGTTACACGTTACGGTGCTACAGTAAGAAATGGAGCCATTCGGCAATTAGCTAACGGAACAAGTCGTCAAGGGTCAGTTCGCTTTGGATGCTATGCCATCCCTCGTTGTGTTCCAATCCTTCTGAGGTTATCATTGTCAGATGAAGAGCCTTGTCAGTGACAGTAAGGCTTCTGAATGCCTCGCGACGCTCCATCAGACGGTCGGCATATTCTTTTGAGATGGAGTATTTGCCATTCACGTATTTCATCTCGCAAAGGTTTATGGTCTTGTCGCCTCGGTTTATGATGAGGTCAATTTGTCCACCACGATGAGCCTTCCCATTCTTGTCCGTAAAGGCTTGCCATGAGAATGAGCACACATTTGCAAGTATGCCAGAAATGCCAAGAGCGGTTTTTATCTGTTGTATATGGTGAAGGCAAACTTGTTCGAAAGCATAGCCTTGCCATGATGAGATGTCCATTTGACGATGGCTCCAATAGTCAATGTCGCCACCATTGTATGACCTTACGTAGCGTAGGTAAAACAAAGTGTATAGGTCGGTCAGTTGGTACATCATGTCGCGCTCGCTCCTTCCGAATGCGGAATAGCGGCGAATAAAGTCGCAGTTGCATAGGTCGGCAAGCACTTCCGAGAAGAATCCAGAGTCGTCGCATTTCACCTCGCTGAGTATTTCCTGACGTGTCATGCCCTTTAGTTTTTTTGCAAGACATTCCACGACTTTGCGGTAAAGGCTGGATTCCCTAAACAGTGATTTGAACAGGAAACCATATTCAGTGCGTAGCGGAGAGTTGTCTCGGAAGAAAAGACGGTCGATATTCTGGGCCACGCTCTCCGATTTCCTCAGCATGTCGAGGTAGAAAGGAGTACCGCCAAGCGACATATAGGTCTCAACCACTTGAATGCGACCAAATGAGAATCCGCGTGACAACAGGAACTCCTCGGTTTCCGACAGATTGAACGGACGAAGATATATCGGCATGGTGACACGGTTGTGTAAGCCACCCTTGTTGCCAAGAAGCTTATTGGTCATCCAAGTGGTGGCAGAACCGCAGACAATGAGTTTCATGTTGTCGTGTTTTGAAGCCCATTCGTTCCAAAAGAGCTCAAACGACTTGAGAAATCTTGAGCGTGGAGTGTCCAACCATGGCAATTCATCAATGAATATTACGATGCGCTCCTGCTCCAACTTTGTCTCAAGGTATGATTGCAGTGCAAAAAAGGCTTCCATCCAGTCTTTGGGAGTATTTACCTTTCTGCCGGAATAACTCTCCAACTGATGCGCAAAATTGGTGAGTTGCTCCTTCCGTGTTCCCTCGTATATGCCTGTCATGTAGAAGTCGTATTTTTCGCCGAATAGCTTGTCGATAAGGAAAGTCTTCCCTATACGTCTTCTGCCATACACCGCAGCAAACTCAGCCTTGTTGCTTGCATAGATTTCTTCGAGAATCTGTATCTCATGTTTTCGTCCGATTATTCCACTTTGCATAATACATTATATTATTTAAGATAATAAGCTCTTTGGGTTGCAAAGTTACTGTTTTTTTTAATAACTTCAAAATAAAATTGCATCAAACTACTACGGTAACTACTAAAAAAATGGAGTTACCGTAGTAGTTTAGCGTTATTTGCCATGTATGTTCGGGTAAATTGACTGACACATTAAGTTAACAAAAAAGGAACTAAAAAGAGCCAACGTGGGTTATAAGGACAGGCACAATGGCTCACGCCTCTACCGCCGCTTGTAGGGACTTTGCATAGGAAAGGGTGGGAAAGTTCAGTCAAGGAATAAATAGGTGCCAAAACGGGAAAAATGGTTAAATATATAAGATTTTCCCATTTTGGCTATGTACTTTTAAATTATTGCATTAAATTTGCAACCAAAATTATTCACCGCATTAATATTTAAGATTATGAACGAGAAAGAAACGAAAAAGGCTTTGATTGGAGATGAGGATCTTCAGGCAGTAGCAGGTGGCTTTACTTGGAAAGGCGTCGAGTATAACACAATGGCAGACCTGAGAAACGCCATGGCACAGGGCATTATTACGGAGGAAGAAGCTATCATCATCGGCAACGAAATCGGTGGAACACCTAACTGATGGTTGCTGATGGACGACAGTGACGGAAAGGGGCGTGGAGAAAGATACCGACACGCCCCTTTCCGTATTTGTCTATTCCTCTGGGAATGAAAAAAAGAGGGGGAAAGGTGTAGTTTTTTGGCAAAGTGTTGCGTCTAAAGAGGAAAACGATAAAAGAAAACAGCGATGAAAACAATGAAAATGATTTGCTGGCATCTGCGTGCTGATTCTTTGCGCCCTCTACCTCTTCTACTGCAATTCAAAAGAGGCATTTTGGGTCATCTTTTCGACTTTAAGAATGGCAACAGAACAACGTTCTACCGTGAGGCATATATTTTGTACTAAATCTATCCTCAGTACACTTTTTCCCGTTTTGACCAACATTTTTCCCGTTTTGTCTCGGCATTTTCAATTTTAT
>CAMAGM010000079.1 GCA_945833995.1 uncultured Prevotella sp. | reverse complement strand
AGTATCCTGTTGGCAGCAAGCACACTGCAAAGGTACGCAACTTCACCAACTTCGGTGTGTTTGTAGAGCTTGAGGAAGGCGTTGATGGTCTTATCCACATCTCTGACCTCTCTTGGACAAAGAAGGTTAAGCACCCATCAGAGTTCACACAGGCTGGTGCCGACATCGACGTTATGGTACTCGACATCGACAAGGAGAACCGTCGTCTGAGCCTCGGTCACAAGCAGCTTGAGGACAACCCATGGGATCAGTTCGAGGCTACTTACACAGTGGGCAGCATCCACGAGGGCAAGATTATCGAGATGCTCGAGAAGGGTGCCGTGGTTTCTCTTGAGAAGGGTGTTGAGGGCTTCGCTACTCCAAAACACCTCGTTAAGGAGGATGGCACACAGGCTACTCTCGGCGAGACCCTGCCATTCAAGGTTATCGAGTTCAACAAGGACAGCAAGCGCATCATTCTCTCACACAGCCGCACATTCGAGGACGCTCAGCGTGAGGAGAAGAAGGCTGCCAAGAAGGCTGCCCGTGCAAACAAGAAGGAAGAGACAGTTAAGATTGAGAACCAGCCAGCAGCTACAACTCTCGGCGACATCGACGTTCTCGCTCAGCTGAAGGCTCAGATGGAGAAGGGTGAGTAATCCCTGAGACATCATTTCTAATAAATAATGACATGCCGGAACTCAATGTGTGGTTCCGGCATGTTTGTTTAGTCACCAATTCCATTCAACAAAAAATATGAAGCGCATCATTCTAATCACAGGCGGACAGCGTTCGGGAAAGAGTCAGAAGGCGGAGAGTCTCGCCTTGGAGCTGAGCGACAATCCTGTCTATCTCGCAACGGCACACATCTGGGACGAGGAGTTCCGCAGAAGGGTGGAGATACACCAGCAAAGGCGTGGTCCGCAGTGGACGAACATTGAGGAAGAGAAATTCCTCAGTAGGCACAACGTGGAGGGTAGGGTAGTGGTAATAGACTGCATAACCCTTTGGTGTACCAACTTTTTCTTCTCGCGTGAGAAGGCGGAGTGGGAGCAACCAACAGTGGATGATGCCCTTACTGCACTGAAAGCCGAGTTCGACCGATTTATCGACCAGGATGCCACCTTCATCTTCGTGACCAACGAGATTGGAAGTGGTGGAGTGAGCGAGAATGCCATTCAGCGCCGATTCACCGACCTTGAGGGTTGGATGAACCAGTATGTTGCGTCGAAGGCTGACGAGGTGATCCTGATGGTGAGTGGAATCAGTGTGAGAATTAAGAGTTAGAAATTACAAATTAGAAATTAAAGGTTTGAAGTTTCTTTTGCTATGAGAAAGTTTGATATTACGAGGCCTGCGGATGGGTTGCGCGAGGCTATTCAGCAGAAGATTGACCATTTGAACAAGCCGAAGGGTTCGTTGGGAAGACTTGAGGAGTTGGCGTTGCAGCTCTGCTTGGTGCAGCAGACTCTGACTCCAGAGCTGAGCCATCCTTGCCATTTGCTCCTTGGTGCCGACCACGGAGTGGAGCGCGAGGGAGTGAGCGTTTCGCCACGTGAGGTGACTTGGCAGCAGATGATAAACTTCACGAAAGGTGGAGGTGGGGTCAATATGTTCTGCCGACAGCATAATTTCACGTTGAAGATTGTGGATGTGGGCGTTGACTACGATTTGAGCGACATTGAGGGAGTCAGGAACAGGAAAATAGCCAATGGAACTGCCAATTTCCTCTATCAGCCTGCCATGACTACAGAACAGATGTACGAGGCGATAAACATTGGCGCGGAGCTTGTTGACGAGTGCATTGCCGAGGGGACAAACATCATTTGCATAGGTGAGATGGGCATTGCAAACACCTCGCCCTCAAGCATTTGGATGAGTTTGTTCGAGAACATTCCATTGGCGGAGTGTGTTGGAGCAGGTGCAGGGCTTGACAACGAGGGAATACGCCATAAGTACGATGTGCTGCAGCGCTCGGTAGAGCAATTCCACAAGCTTATGGGCAACGACGCCACTACCGAGGACGCTATTCGCTATTTCGGCGGTTTTGAGATGGTGGCTGCCATTGGTGCCATGCTTAGGGCTGCGGAAAGGAAGATTACGGTTATGGTGGATGGTTTCATAATGTCTGCCTGTGCCCTTGCCGCAATACGTCTTTATCCCGATGCTTTCGACTACATGGTGTTCGGACATCAGGGTGATGAGGGAGGTCACGCACGGATGTTGAGCGAGATAGGAGCACGCCCGTTGCTCAGTCTCGGACTCCGTCTTGGTGAGGGAACGGGTGCATTGTGCTCATACTCCATTATCGAGAGTGCCGTGAGGATGATTTGCGAGATGAACAACTTCGACAATGCCAAGATAACTAAGTACTTTTAGAATTAAGAATTAAAAATTAAGAATTAAAAATTAAGAATTAAGAGGTAAAAGTTAAGAGATGAGAGTGTCTATTGACAATACGAAGTGGTGGCAGACGGCATACGCAGCCTTGATATTCTTCACGAGGCTGCCGTTTTGGCGCTTCTATGAGCCACCGAGACAGTGCTACGCCCACGTCGTAGAGTATTGGCCATTGGCAGGTTGGATTACTGGTGGTGTGATGGGTGCAACGGTTTGGATAGCAAGCCAATACACGAGTGCAACGGTGGCAATATTGCTTGCCTTGGCTGTGAGGATGCTGATGACTGGCGCATTGCATGAAGATGGTTTGACAGACTTCTTCGATGGCTTTGGTGGAGGAACTGACAGGAAGCGGATTCTTGAGATTATGAAAGACTCTCGCATCGGCACTTACGGAGTGTTGGGCATGATGATGTATCTTGCCATACTGGTTGCGAGCATGAGTAGGATTGACCCGACGCTGCTTGCCATTACGATGGCTGCCGCCGACCCTTTCTGCAAGATGCTTAGTGCGCAGATAATATTGTTCCTGCCCTATGCGAGAACAGAGGAGGAGGCAAAGGCAAAGACCGTGTATGCGAAATATGATGTAGCTGCCGGAATAAGGCTTGTAGTGTTTGGATTGCTGCCTTTGGTGGCTCTTGGTTATGTCATGGAAAACTATTTCGGCATTTCCTTCAGAAACCTTGAGGTGATGGTTGCAGTTCCTGGTCTCGTGTTCTATGGTCTTTACATGCTCATGAACCGCAAGTTGCATGGCTATACTGGCGACTGCTGCGGAGCGTTGTTCCTGCTTGTTGAACTTTCGTTCTACGTTGCCTTTCAGTTTATAGTATAGTTGGGGGTTGACTCCTATTTTTTCAAGTCTGTTGGGTGTATGAAGCAGAATCTTGCGCCTTCGGTGTAGTTAGTGTCGAGCCAAATCTTTCCGCCGAGGCGCTCGATTATCTGTCGGCAGATTTGCAGACCGAGACCTGTTCCCTGTTTGAACTGGTTGAGCTTCACGAAACGCTCAAACACCTTGTCGGCATTCTCCTTCTTTATTCCGCAACCTTGGTCGGTCACGGTGAACTTGGCAATGTTCACCTTCGCATCGATGTCGAGCTTTATTGATATGGTGCCCTTGTCGCTGAACTTCACCGAGTTGGTAAGCAGGTTAGTGAGCACTTGGCGCAGGCGCACCTCGTCGGTCGTGAACGACACATTGTCGATATCGCACTTGAATACGAAGTCGATAGGCTTGCGGCAAGTAACCTTCACCGATTCCAGAACGGCATTGCAGAGTTTGGTGATGTTGCACATGCCAAGTTCCATCTCAATCTTTCCGCTCTCAATCCTCGACAGGTCGAGAACGTCGTTGATGAGGTTGAGCAGTTGGTCAGAGTTCTGGTTTATTATGTCCTTGAACTGTGCCCTCTCGTCGGCAGTGAGCGTGTCGTTTTGTGTGGTGAGCAATTGTGAGAAACCAACTATGGCGTTCAGCGGAGTGCGTATCTCGTGGCTCATGTTGGCGAGGAAAGCCGACTTCATCTTGTTTGCCTCCTCTGCCTTGTCCCTTGCTACCTCCAGTTCCTTGCTCTGCTTCTGCAGAATAAGTTTCATCCTGTTGAGGTGCACCACATAGTATATTGACACAAAGAAGCCCACGAGTAGCATGAGGAATAACACGAGCGTGGCGTAGATCAGTTCTGCGTGCCGCTCGTAGAACGACTCTGGCTCGTTGAAGAACTTGGTGTTGGCTGGCAGTGAGTCTCTCATTATGCCAAGGCTGCTCATACGCTCGTAGTCGAACTGGAACTCATTTGAGATGTAAATCAGTCCTTGTGGTTCTCCTGACTTGATGTAGTCGGAACAGATGTCAGCCATCTTGTCACCCACGGCACGGAACTCAGGGTAATATCCACCTATTGCCCAACCGTTCATTCCTGCTCCTGTAAGCGAATAGACTTTTGCCGTTGGATTTATGCTTATCATTTTCGCTGGTGAGGAACCCATCGCCACGTTGTTGGTTCTGTCGTAGCGCAGTGTTCCGATAAGTATTGACACGTTCTTTGGAGTTGTGGCAAGTTTCTCGGTGAAGGATTTGAATGTTCCTTGTCGTCCGTCGGAGAAGAGAATGTTGAACGACTTGTCCTTCTCGGCGTACTTCTTGAACAGGGCTTTTGCCGATATTCCTCCAAGCGAGTTGTCGGTGACGAAGATGATGCCCTCGTTTTTTGGGTTTAGTTTCTTTATCAGCTCAATGTTCTTGCCCACGTCGAAATGTGTCACTATTCCGCCAACTATATTGAAATGGCGGAAATCGGTGCGCAGGTTTTTCGACTCTGCCTCCCATTGGCTGAAATCCATTTCCTCTTCGGGCAGTGTAACTACGTCTGACGAGCATCTGCCCACAACTGTTGGCGTTGTCATTATGCGAGGGTCGTCGAGCGAGAGAAACACTGCCACAGCCTCGCGCCCCGTGAGCACTATCATCTTCGGTTTCCGGTCGCTGTCGAAATACTTGTTGAGGACAGTAGTCATCTCATCTTTCCAATGCTCGATGCCTTGCGTTCCGTTGTAGTTCATCGACTCCACCACGACCTGATAGTCGGGGTTTGTCTCATTCATTCTTTGCAGGAAAGGACTCACTGTTTCGGAAACGCCTCTTATCTCAATATTGTAGGAGGTGATGAAAAGGATGTAATTCTCAGAGTGCACGTCATCGGATGCCACCGTCTGTCGTGGCATCAGAAACGTTAAAATACAAAACATTACTAACCTAAGAATCACCATCGTTCAATTTTTTGACTGCAAAGGTACAAATTATTATAGAGAAAACACCTAAAAATGCCTAATAAAATAACATAATGACAATAATTTCATCTATCTTTGCAAGAAAATTGGTAACAAACAGCAAAATTATGGATATAATAATGGTAAGACACACTCGTGTGGGTGTTCCGAAGGGCACTTGCTATGGGTGGAGCGACGTACCTGTGGCAGACTCTTTTGAGCAGGAGGCGACGCTGACGAAGGCTAACCTCGACGCTATCTTTGCCGACGGAATGCCCGACAAGGTGTTCTCCTCGCCGCTGACGAGGGCAAGGAAACTCGCTGCCTTCTGCGGATTCGACTCGCCAGAACTTGACAACAGACTAAAGGAGATGAACATGGGCGACTGGGAAATGCAGCAGTACGACGCGATAAAGGACGACGCGCTGCAGATGTGGTACAACGACTACATGCACCTCCGCGCCACCAATGGCGAGGGTTTCCCCGACCTCTATGCGCGGGTGGCTGATTTCCTCGACGAGCTGAGGGAAAAAGAATACCGCCGCGTAGCGATTTTCGCCCACGGCGGTGTGTTGCTATGTGCCGGAATCTATGCCGGACTGTTCCCCAAGGAGGATTGTTTCTCACATCTTGTTGAGTGTGGCGGCGTGCAGCGCCTCCATATTTAGCGGTATAAGGCTGTGATGGCGTTCGGGGAGAGTCTTGTAGAGGGCTTTCTCCACGCCTTCGTTGCTTATGATAGGGCAAGCCTGCAGCAGTCCGCCAAGCACAATCATATTGAACACCTTTCCATTCTTCATCTCAGCTGCCTTGTCCATGGCGTCGATGCGATAGACCGTGATGTCGTTGCGTGTTGGCGGGTTGAATATGCCGTAGCCATCGTAGATGAGAATTCCCCCCGGCTTTACCTTCGGCTCAAACTTGTCGAGTGATGGCTGGTTGAGCACCACTGCCACATCGTAGGAGCTGAGGATGGGCGATGATATTTTCTCGTCGCTGATAATCACCGTGACGTTTGCCGTACCGCCTCGTTGCTCTGGGCCGTAGGCAGGCATCCAAGTCACTTCCTTGCCTTCCATCAGTCCTGAGTAAGCCAGAATCTTTCCCATCGAGAGAACTCCCTGACCACCAAATCCAGATATTATAACTTCTTTTTTCATAGTTGTACTTTTTTGAGAGGGTAGTGGGTAGAAGGTAGAGGGTAGAGATGTGTTCTACCCATGGTTTCAGGCAGTTTAGTTATCTCTACCTTCTACCCTCTACCTTCCAAAATTTCTCTCTCCTCATTATTTCAACGTGTCCTTCAAATCTCCCTTTGGATAATACTTGAACATGTGTTCCTTCATCCACTCGTTTGCCTGAACGGGCGAGAGTTTCCAGCCGCTGTTGCAGGTGGAGACTATTTCCACGAGGGAGCTGCCCTTGCCTGCCATAGATGCCTCAAACGCCTTGCGGAGGGCTTTCTTCGTGCTACGGATGGCTGCAACGGTCTCTACGCTCTGTCGGGTGACGTAGCATGTTCCCTCAAGCTGTGCCGCGAGCTCGGTCATCTTCAGTGGATAGCCGTGCAGGTCTGCCTGACGACCGTAGGGACAGGTGCTTGTCTTCTGACCCATGAGCGTGGTAGGAGCCATCTGTCCACCTGTCATTCCGTAGATGGCGTTGTTGATGAAGATGATGGTGATGTTCTCGCCGCGGTTTAGCGCATGGATTGTCTCTCCCGCGCCGATGCATGCCAAGTCGCCATCGCCCTGATAGGTAAATACGAGGCGGTCGGGCCACACTCGCTTTATGGCTGTGGCAACGGCAGGCGCACGTCCGTGGGCAGCCTCCTGCCAGTCGATGTCGAGATAGCGGTAGGCGAACACGGCGCAGCCTACGGGGCAAACGCCTACGGTTTTCTCCTCCAGTCCCATTTCTTCAATTACCTCTGCCACCAGCTTGTGAACCACACCGTGGCTACAGCCAGGGCAGTAGTGCATCGGCACGTCGTTCATCAGCTTTGGCTTCTTATAGACGAGGTTCTCGGGTGATATGATTTCTTCTCTGTTAGCCATAATTCTTACATCAGTTTTGTTTTCAGTGCCTCAACAATCTCGTCGGGCTCGGGCACGATGCCACCCAGACGACCGAAATACTCCACTTTCACTTCTCCGTTAGTTGCAAGCCGCACGTCGTCAACCATCTGTCCTGCGTTGATTTCGGCAACGAGCACTCCCTTCTTCCCCTCTGCCATGGCCTTGATTTCCTTGCTTGGGAAAGGCCAGAGCGTGATTGGGCGGAACAGTCCTACCTTTATTCCCTCGGCGCGGGCTGTCTCTATCGCCTTCTGTGCGAGGCGTGCAGCAGAGCCGAAAGCAACTATTATGTAGTCGGCATCGTCGCACTGAAGTGTCTCGTATCTCACCTCGTTCTCCTCAATCTCACGGTATTTTGCCTGAAGATGTATGTTGTGTGCCTCCATAGCCTCAGGCTTTAGTTCGAGCGAGGTGTGGATGTTTGGCTTGCGGTCGGGTGTGCGTCCCATTGTAGCCCAAGGGCACTCGCGGCGTATCTCCTCCTCGGTGCGTCGGGGCTTGTAGGGAGGCATCACAACCTTCTCCATCATCTGTCCGATTACTCCGTCGCTCAGAATCATTGATGGGTTGCGGTACTTGAAGGCAAGCTCAAAGGCAAGGTCAACGAAGTCTGCCATTTCCTGCACGGAGTTCGGTGCAAGCACGATTACGTGGTAGTCGCCATTGCCACCGCCCTTCACTGCCTGCTTGTAGTCGCTTTGCGAGGGCTGGATTGTGCCAAGTCCTGGGCCACCACGCTGCACGTTCACTATCATGCCTGGAATCTCTGCTCCTGCCATGTAGGATATGCACTCCTGCATCAGCGCCACGCCAGGGCTTGACGACGAGGTGAAGGCACGCTTGCCTGCTCCGGCGGCACCGTGTACCATATTGATAGCAGCCACCTCGCTCTCTGCCTGCAACACCACCATGCCAGTGGTTTCCCAAGGCTTGTCGAGAGCCAGTGTCTCTATTATCTCACTCTGTGGGGTGATGGGATATCCGAAGAATCCGTCACATCCACATCTGATTGCTGCGCGGGCAATAGCCTCGTTGCCCTTCATCAGCGTTACTTCCTGTTCTGCCATTGCTCTTAGTCCTCCATCTTTTTTCGATACACCGTGATGCAACCGTCGGGACAGACGATGGCACACGAGGCACAACCGACGCAACTCTCCTGGTTAACCACCTCTACGAATGGATAACCGCTCTTGTTCACCTTTTTTGCCAGTGCGATGACATCTTGCGGACAGGCTTCCACGCAGAGTGCGCAGCCTTTGCAACGGTCCATGTCAACCACTATGGCACCTCTGATTTTACTCATGTCTCTTCTTCCTTATTTTTGTTGTTAAGGATTGTACGCGTCCTTATTATAAAAGTTCAGTATCTCGTCGAGCATTGCCTTCGCCTCCACTGCTGGGCTTTCAGGGTCCAGTTCTGCTGCCTCGATGTAGCAGTTTATTGCCTCTTGCCAGTTGCCCTGCTTGCGGAATGAGTTGCCGCGCTCGTAAAGTTCCTTGCTTGTCATATCTTTTTTCGTGGAGTGTGGAGTGAGGAGTGGGGAGTGAGATTACTGCTGTGCGCAGATGTCTCAACTTAAAAACCATGCTCTTTACTATTCTCACTCCTCTCTCCTCACTCCTCTCTCCTCGAAATATTACTTTACTTATAATACTCCTTCTTTCCCGCTGCCAAAGTGTTCTTCATCAGCGAGCAGATGGTCATTGGACCAACGCCACCTGGCACTGGAGTTATGTAGGAGCAGAGTGGGGCAACCTCGTCGAACTTCACGTCGCCGTTGAGGCGGAATCCGCTCTTTCTCGTGGCGTCGGGCACTCGTGTCGTGCCAACGTCGATAATCACGGCTCCCTTCTTCACCATGTCGGCTGTTACGAAGTCAGGACGGCCTATGGCAGCAATGATGATGTCAGCCTCGCGGCACTCCTCTTTCAGGTTCTTCGAGCGGCTGTGGCAAACGGTCACGGTTGAGTCGCCATATTGTTTCTGCATCATGAGCTGTGCCATTGGCTTGCCCACGATGTTGCTTCTGCCCAGCACCACGCATTTCTTTCCGCTTGTCTCGATGTTGTAGCGGCGCAGCAGGGTGATGATGCCCAACGGCGTTGCAGAGATGAAGCAGGGCAGGCCTATTGCCATGCGTCCTACATTTATTGGGTGGAAGCCATCCACGTCCTTTCGGTAGTCAATGGCCTCGATTATTTTCTGTTCGTCGATGTGCTTTGGCAGTGGCAGCTGTACGATGAAGCCATCCACGTCGTCGTCCTCGTTGAGTTTCTTTACGCAGTCGAGCAGTTCCTGCTCCGTAGTGTCGTCCTCGTAGCGGATGAGTGTCGATTTAAATCCGCATGCCTCACAAGCCAGCACCTTGTTCTTGACGTATGTCTCCGAGCCTCCGTCGTGTCCCACGAGCACTGCTGCGAGGTGTGGGCGCTTGCCTCCGTTGGCTACTATTTCCTCCACTTCCTTAGCTATTTCTGCCTTTATTGCGGCGGCAGTTGCCTTTCCGTCTATCAAATTCATTTATATTCTTTATTTTGGGGAGTTCATGGAGTTCAAGGAGTTTAAAGGAGTTAAAGACAATACCTTTTAAGCTTCCCTATCAGGAGTTCCCAACGCTCTAACATACGTCTTTAACTCCTTTAACTCCTTTAACTCCTTTAACTCCTTAACTTAATTACTTCATTCTTTGTTTCATTGCAGCCGCCATCTGCATCATTTTCGAGTTGTTCATGCCAGTCACCATCTTCATCATCTTTCGCATGTTGTCAAACTGCTTCATAAGGCGGTTTACGTCCTGTATGGTCGTACCCGAGCCTTTGGCAATGCGGTTGCGTCGGCTCTGGTTGATGATTTCTGGATGTGTGCGCTCCTTTGGGGTCATGGAGTTGATTATTGCCTCTATGCCCTTGAAGGCGTTGTCGTCGATGTCGATGTCCTTTATTGCCTTGCCCACACCGGGAATCATGGCTGCAAGATCCTTGATGTTTCCCATCTTCTTTATCTGCTGGATCTGGTTCATGAAGTCGTTGAAGTCAAACTTGTTCTTCATGATTTTCTTTTCCAGCTCCTTTGCTTGCTTCTCGTCAAACTGCTGCTGTGCGCGCTCTACGAGGCTCACGATGTCGCCCATGCCGAGTATTCGGTCTGCCATGCGGTCGGGGTGGAACACATCCACGGCCTCCATCTTCTCGCCTGTTCCAACAAACTTGATAGGCTTCGTCACCACGGTGCGTATTGACAGTGCCGCACCGCCTCGTGTGTCGCCATCGAGCTTGGTGAGCACCACTCCGTCGAAGTCCAATCGGTCGTTGAACTCCTTTGCTGTGTTCACAGCGTCCTGACCTGTCATCGAGTCAACCACGAAGAGTGTCTCGCTTGGGTTCACGGCTTCTTTCAGCGTGGCTATCTCGTTCATCATCTCCTCGTCAACGGCAAGTCGTCCGGCGGTGTCGATAATCACCACGTCGCATGCCTTTGCCTTTGCCTCGCGTATGGCGTTGTGGGCTATCTCCACAACGTTCTTGTTCTCTGGCTCGGAATATACTGGCACGCCCACCGACTCGCCCACAACCTTCAGCTGCTCAATGGCGGCAGGACGATAGACGTCGCAAGCCACGAGCATCGGCTTCTTGTGGTTCTTTGTCTTGAGCATGTTGGCGAGCTTGCCGCTGAACGTCGTCTTACCCGAACCCTGCAGACCCGACATCAGTATGATGGCTGGCCGGCCTTCGAGGTTCACCGTCTCAGCCTTGCCGCCCATGAGCTCTGCCAGCTCGTCGTGTACGATTTTCACCATCAGCTGGCTTGGCTTCACTGCCGTGAGCACGTTCATGCCCAATGCCTTCTTCTTCACCGTGTCGGTGAAGTTCTTTGCCACTTTGTAGTTCACGTCGGCATCGAGCAATGCCCTTCTCACGTCCTTCAGCGTTTCGGCAACGTTGATTTCGGTGATTTTTCCCTCGCCCTTCAGTATTTTGAATGAGCGTTCAAGTCTGTCGCTTAAATTTTCAAACATTATATATTATACCTTATTTTATTATTCTACTGCTATGTTGTTTGCAAAGATAGGCTATAATTGTGGAAAAAAAGAATAATTATGGTGTGTTTTAAAATATTTTAAATTCATTTTCACCCAAATTGCGCACATCGATTTTCGGTGTGCAATAAAAATTATCCTTAAAACCTGATGCCTATCGAAGAGTTTACATACCACGACTGCAGCGTGCCGCTGTTCTCGCCGTTGCTGTAGCCGAAGCGGTTGAACGTGCCGTAGGCACAAACGAACAGCGGGTCGAAGTTGTAGCTCACCGCCAGCCTTATGTCGGCGTTCAGTCTCACGTTGCTGTTGTGCGTCGCCGTGCCCGCGTCTCTCAGCCTCATGTCGGCGTTATCCATCGGCTCGTGTGTCTCGCTGTCAGTAGCCAAGTCCTTGTAGTTCGAGTCGTAGCGGTGCACCTTTATGTGGTTGATGAGCGACACCGTTGGCATCGCCATCACGCTTATGAGCATGTTCCTCATCGGCACGTAGTTGTAGGCATAGCCCGCACCGAGGCTTGCCTGCCATTGCTGCGCCTTGCCCACGTCGCCCATCACGAGAATGAAGTCGGCGTTGCCGTCGTTGGCATAGTTCACTGATGAGTAGTAGTAGGTCGCGCCAACAATGAGCGAGCCACTGGAGCGCAACTGGAGTGCCGACTGGTCGTAGGCTGCCGAATAGGAGAAATGCTTGCCGTTGAACATATAGTAGGCATCAGCCACCACGGTCTTCACGCTTATGGGCGAGTAGAGATCGTAGTCGTAGGTCAGCTTGTCCCAATCGCTGAAATCTCCCGACACGGTCAGCCTTGGCGAGCTTGTCTTGAAGTTGTGCCAGCGTATGTTCGCACCGTAGCGTCCGCCCATGGCAGTCAGCACGAAGTAGTAGCCGTCGTCGCCACCCGTGTGTTTAGTGTAGCCCAGGCCGTAGCCCCTGTAGCCAGCCCACAGTCCCACGGCGGTAGAGGGCTTTGTCAGTATGCGTGGGCTCCATTTCATCTTTCCCGAAATGCCTTCGAAATACCGACCACCGTTGATGGTCGATTCCAACTTCATGTCGCCCTGGTTCACCACAGCCTTTGCTATCACCTGCCACGGACGCTTTGGAATGTCGATGTAGCTCCTGTCAATGCCGCTCACCGCCATGGTGTCGATAAACGCCATGACTTTCCGCGCAAAGCCCACTACGCCCTTGCTCTCTTTTCTCTCCTGAGCCAACGTCGATATTGTGGCAAACATCATCATCGCCAAACAGACGAATCGGTAAATAAGCTTCATACTTTTCTCTTTTTGCGTGCAAAATTAACATTTTATTTCCATTATCGTGCATTTTTTCCATCATTTGTTTCTTCCTTTCGCAATATTATTGTAAATTTGCAGCCAAAGTACTTAAAACAGCATCAAAATGGAACAATTGAAGAACGACAAGCTCATCGTGGAGATTTCTGCCCACGGAGCTGAATTGCAAAGCATCAGGACAGTAGAGGGACGGGAATATCTCTGGCAAGGCGACGAGAAATTCTGGCCGCGCCGCTCACCACTGCTCTTCCCCATTGTCTGCGGACTTTGGAAGGGACAGTATCGCGTTGACGGAAAGACCTACGAGCTGCCACGCCACGGATTCGCGCGCGACATGGACTTCACCGTGGTGGAGAAGACCGACACCATGGTCACCTATGAGCTAATGTCAAGCGAGGAGACGCTGAAGGTCTATCCCTACGAGTTTGGGCTGACAGTAACCTATGTGCTCTTCTCCGACACCATCACCGTCGGCTGGACCGTGAAGAACCTCGGCAAGGACGAGATGCACTTCCAGATTGGCGGTCACCCCGCCTTCAACCTTCCAGGCGTGCGCGAGGGTGAGAAAATGGAGGGAGCCATACTCTTCGACCACGAGGAGCCTCTGACACGCATCATTGGCAACACCGAGGGCTGCATAAAGCCAGAGCGCTACGACCTCAAGACCGAGAAGCACATCTGGGTGTTCGACGAGGAGTCGTTTGCCGACGATGCCGTCATTCTCGACCGCTCGCAGGTTGGTCTCGCCGTGCTGCTCGACTCCGATGGTCGCCCACAGGTAGGCATTTCCTTCGATGCCCCATGCGTCGGCATTTGGAGTCCTTACGGCAAGAATGCCCCATTCGTATGTCTTGAGCCGTGGTATGGCGTTCACGACTGGGCAGGCTACGAGGGCGAGTTTAAGGACAAGTACCTTATGAACCACCTTCTCCCCGGAGCCGCCTTCATGAGTTCCTACGAGATAAAAGTATTCTGACCAAACTAAACATCCTCGACCTGTACGATTGGGAATGTGGGCTAAAATCCCGCTTAGGCATCTCCCTCAACCGTACAGGTCGAGCTTTTTTATTCGATGGATGCCGCTACAATTACACATAAGCTTACGTTGAGTTGTATGAATGGTTTGAATGGTTTGAAAGGTTTGAGAAGTTTGAATAGTTTGAGAAGTTTGAATAGTTTGAGAAGTTTGAAAGGTTTGTTCGTTTTTTGTACTTCGTCATCCTTCGGTATGGTTTCGTGATGCCTTC
>CAMAGM010000078.1 GCA_945833995.1 uncultured Prevotella sp. | reverse complement strand
GTGACCGTTTTGAGCACGAGGGAGTGATTAACTATCCAATGATGCGCCCTTATCCCTCAATGCTTTTCGGACTTGAGACAGCCCTCCTGAATCTTCAGAAAGGCAGCAATGCACTCTTCGACAATGCTTTCAGCCGCGGCGAGGCGGGAATTACCATCAACGGTCTCGTCTGGATGGGAAGCCATGAGGAGATGCTTAGGCGCATAGAGGAGAAAATCAGTCAGGGATTCCACTGCATAAAGCTGAAAATTGGGGCAATAGAGTTTGAGAAGGAACTTGACATGGTGCGCGGCATACGCGACCGCTTCCCACGCTCTGAGTTGGAACTGAGGGTCGATGCCAACGGCGCTTTCGAGTTCGACGAGGCTCTCTACAAGCTTGAGCTTCTCGCACAGTATGCCATACACTCCATTGAGCAGCCTATAAAGGCAAAACAATGGGGCAACATGGCTGAGCTCTGCCGCGAGTCGCCACTGCCAATAGCCCTCGACGAGGAACTCATCGGCATAAACATGCCTGAGATGAAGGCTCATGTGCTGAACATCATCAAACCTGCCTACATCGTACTCAAGCCATCGCTCCACGGAGGAATGTACGGCGTTCGCGAGTGGGTGGAGATAGCGCGCGAGCAAGGCATCGGATCATGGATAACAAGTGCGCTTGAGAGCAACATTGGACTCAATGCCATAGCCCAACTGGCAGCCGACATCTACGGCACCGACAACATCATGGCACAGGGACTGGGCACAGGACAACTCTTCACCGACAATATCCCGATGAACCTGGAAATAAGAGGAGAGAAACTTTGGAAGGTTGAAGATTGAAGGTTGAAGGTTGAAGATTGAATGTTGAAGGTTGAAGATTTCCTCTCACAATGGCACAACGAATCTCACTTGATCGAGGTGCAGACAAGCGGCTCTACTGGCATTCCCAAGAGAATGATGGTTGAGAAGCGTAGAATGGAAGCCTCGGCACGCATCACATGCAGTTTCCTCGGACTCGAAGAGGGCGACACGGCACTGCTTTGCATGCCGCTCGACTACATTGCCGGCAAAATGGTAGTGGTGAGGGCTATCACCTGCAAGCTGCGACTCATTGCGGTGGAGCCGTCAAGCCATCCTCTAAAAGACATAATGGTCACACCTACCTTTGCTGCCATGGTACCACTGCAGGTCTTCAACTCACTGCAAGTGCCGAGAGAAGCGGAGATATTGCGCAACATAAAGCACCTGATAATCGGAGGCGGAGCGATAGATGCCACGCTTGAGAGCCAACTACGGGAATTCCCCAATGCGGTGTGGAGCACCTATGGAATGACGGAGACACTGTCGCACATCGCGCTCCGACGCATCAGTGGCGAAGAAGCCTCACTGTGGTACTCGCCACTCGAAGGGGTGGAGATAAGCCTCAACGGCGACAACTGTCTTGTGATTGACGCACCGGCGGTGTGCAAGGAAAGGCTCGTCACCAACGACATTGCCGAGCTGCACCACGACGTACGACGTTTCCGCATCATTGGGCGCAAGGATAATGTGATATGCAGCGGGGGACTGAAAATACAGATTGAGGAGGTGGAGCGGCTGCTACGACCACTTCTCCCCTACCCCTTCATAGTAACAAAACGTCCCGACCCTCGTCTTGGCGAGGCTGTGACCCTACTCTACGAGGGCTCTGCGGCACTTGGTAAAGACATCGACGGGATTTGCCGGAAAGCACTACCCCACCACTGGGTTCCACGTCATATCCTTGCCATCGACCATATTCCCTTGACAGGAACAGGCAAACCCGCAAGAGCCGAAGCAGAAAAAATGGCACTAACATTATAATATGGAAAGAAAGGAACTTAAATACGAAGCGTTGAGACTGCCAGCTGAATGGGAAAAGCAGAAGGCGGTGCAACTGACATGGCCACATGCCGACACCGATTGGGCACCAACGCTCGAAGACATCACACAAACGTACATCGACATGGCTGCAGAGATAGCCAAGCGTGAGAGGCTCATCGTGGTCACTCCACATCCCGACGAGACAAGGGCAACCATCGAGGAGGGATTCCGCCAAAGGAACATCAGCGGGAAGGCATTGGAAAACCTAAGGATCGCTGGCATCGACACCAACGACACTTGGGCCCGCGACCATGGTTTCATCACCCTGACAGGTGACGGACAGACTGCCTTGCTCGACTTCCGCTTCAATGGATGGGGTGGGAAATTCGAGGCTGAGAAGGACAATGCGATAAACCGTCAACTGCACCGGAAGGGCATCATACGCGGCACATACGTTGACTGCAACGACTTCGTTCTCGAAGGTGGCTCCATAGATAGCGACGGCGACGGGACGGTGTTCACCACCTCCGGATGCCTTCTCGCCCCGGGACGCAACCAGCCTATGACCCAAGCAGAGATAGAGCAGACTCTGAAACAGCGTCTGAACGCGAGACGTATAGTGTGGATTGACTATGGCAACCTCATCGGCGACGATACCGACGGACATATAGACACCCTCGTAAGGGTAGCTCCTGCTGACACTCTGCTCTATGTTGGCTGCGACGACGAGCAAGACCCACAATACCCCGAATTGCACAGGATGGAGGAGCAGCTGCGCACCTTTAGGACAAGGACAGGCAGAGGCTACCGACTGCTGCGTCTGCCAATGCCCCAACCTATTTACCGCGATGGCGAGCGCCTACCAGCGACATACGCCAACTTCCTCGTCATAAATGGCGCGGTGCTCTATCCCACCTACGACCAGCCTGACCTCGACGCGGAGGCAGCGCAAACCATCGCCGACGCATTCCCCGACCACGAGATAGTCGGCATCGACTGCCGCAGCATCATAGTCCAACATGGCTCACTCCATTGCTGTACGATGCAAGTGCCGAAATGAGAGGAGTGTGGAGTGAGGAGAGAGGAGTGTGGAGAGAGGAGTGAGAATACTGACTCTCGCTAATCTCACTCCTCACTCCTCTCTCCTCACTCCACACTTTCCCCATTACCCCCCCCCAAAAAAAAAACAATTTATGAAAATAGGATTCCTACAGCTTCACAACACAGCTGACAAGAAAAGCAACATACTGCGACTGGCAGAGGGCGTGGCAGACTTGGCACGCCGCGGCGCAGAACTCGTTGTGCTACAAGAACTGCACAACACGCTCTACTTCTGCCAAGAAGAGAACACCAACAACTTCGACCTCGCTGAGCCCATTCCGGGTCCATCGACAAATATGTTTGGCGAGATAGCACGACAGTGCGGAGTAGTGATAGTGACATCGCTCTTTGAGCGTCGCGCCCCAGGACTCTACCACAATACGGCAGTGGTGATCGAGCGTGACGGAACGATAGCCGGCAAATACCGCAAGATGCACATACCCGACGACCCCGCATACTATGAGAAATTCTACTTCACTCCAGGCGATCTCGGTTTCCACGCCATCGACACAAGCGTGGGCAGGCTCGGAGTGATGGTGTGCTGGGACCAGTGGTATCCTGAGGCAGCCCGACTGATGGCTCTCGATGGGGCTGAACTGCTCATCTATCCCACAGCCATCGGATATGAAAGCTCCGACACAGCCGAAGAGCAACAACGGCAACGACGCGCCTGGCAGACCGTGCAACGTGGACATGCCGTGGCAAACGGGCTTCCCGTTGTGGCAGTAAACCGCGTAGGTCATGAGCCAGACCCCTCAGGTCGCACTCGCGGCATAATGTTCTGGGGAACATCGTTCGTGGCAGGCCCGCAGGGAGAAATCCTCTACGAGGCATCAGACTCCGAGGAGGAGAGCATCGTCATAGAGATAGACCTCGCACACAGCGAGCAAGTGCGCCGCTGGTGGCCATTCCTACGCGACCGCCGCATTGAGGACTATGGCGACATCACCAAGCGCTTCAGACGATAATTAAAGAATATATCCCCTCGCAAACTTCAAACAACAAGAAATAGATATGTCAGAAAACTTAAGATTCAGGGTCGTGGAAGAAGCCTTCAAGAAGAAGGCGATAGAAGTTGACGCGCCTAAGGAAAGGCCGTCGGAATACTTCGCGAAATACGTCTTCACACGACAGAAAATGTACAAGTATCTGCCTGCCGATGTCTATGAGCGACTCATCGACGTCATCGACAACGGCACACGACTTGACCGCTCCATTGCCGATGCCGTGGCAGAAGGCATGAAACGTTGGGCTATGGAAATGGGAGTGACACACTACACCCACTGGTTCCAACCGCTCACCGAGGGAACAGCCGAGAAACACGACGCTTTCGTGGAGCACGACGGCAAGGGTGGCATGGTTGAGAAATTCAGCGGCAAGCTGCTGGTACAGCAGGAACCCGACGCATCCTCGTTCCCCAACGGTGGCATACGCAACACCTTTGAGGCTCGTGGCTACTCCGCATGGGACCCTACTTCGCCAGTATTCATCATCGACGACACACTATGTATTCCAACGATATTCATCGCCTACACCGGCGAGGCCCTCGACTACAAGGCGCCGTTGCTGCGTGCGCTCCATGCCGTTGACAAGGCTGCCACTGAGGTTTGCCGACTCTTCTACCCCGAGGTGAACAAGGTGACTTGCAACCTCGGTTGGGAACAGGAATACTTCCTCGTCGATGAGGGACTCTATTCCGCTCGTCCAGACCTCATGCTCACGGGGCGCACACTTATGGGACACGAGAGTGCGAAGAACCAGCAGATGGACGACCACTATTTCGGCACCATACCCGACCGCGTTCAGGCTTTCATGAAAGACCTTGAGATACAGGCCCTCGAACTTGGCATCCCTTGCAAGACACGCCACAACGAGGTTGCGCCAAACCAGTTTGAGCTGGCTCCTATCTACGAGGAGTGCAACCTTGCCGTTGACCACAACATGCTCCTCATGTCGCTCATGAAGAAGGTGGCACGCAAGCATGGTTTCCGCGTCTTGCTCCACGAAAAGCCTTTCGACGGAATCAATGGTTCGGGAAAGCACAACAACTGGAGCCTTCTTGCCGACAACGGCACACTGCTCCACGCACCTGGCAAGACACCGGAGGAGAACCTGCGCTTCGTCACGTTCATCGTTGAGACCCTCAAGGCTGTGTATCGCCACAACGGACTGCTAAAGGCTTCCATCATGAGTGCCACAAACGCCCATCGCCTCGGTGGCAACGAGGCTCCACCAGCCATCATCTCGTCGTTCCTCGGCAAGCAACTGAGCGAACTGCTCGACCATATCGAGAAGGCAGACAAGGACGAGCTGTTCAACCTAAAGGGAAAGCAGGGTATGGAGTTGGACATTCCACAGATACCGGAGCTCATCATCGACAACACCGACCGCAACCGCACCTCGCCTTTCGCCTTCACGGGCAACCGCTTCGAGTTCCGTGCCATTGGCTCTGAGGCAAACAGTGCGTCGGCAATGATTGCCCTCAACGCCGCAGTAGCCGAAGCCCTCACCGATTTCCGTAGCCGTGTTGACAAGCTCATGGCAGAGGGCGAGGACAAGATGAGTGCCATCATAGATGTTCTTCGTGAGGACATCCGCACGTCAAAGCCAATCCGTTTCGATGGCAACGGCTATAGCGAGGAATGGGTTGAGGAGGCACGTCGCCGTGGTCTCGACACAGAGGCATCGTGCCCTGTTGTGTTCGAGCGTTATCTCGACGAGGCAAGCATAAGCATGTTCGAGGCAACAAAGGTGATGAACCGCAAGGAACTTGAGGCACGCAACGAGGTGAAATGGGAGACCTACGTAAAGAAAGTGCAAATTGAGGCACGGGTGCTTGGCGACCTCTCTATGAACCACATCATTCCTGTCTCCACCCACTATCAGAGCCAGCTAATCCGCAACGTTCAGTCGATGAAAGCCATCTTCGATGCTGCCAAGGCTGACCGCCTCAGTGCGCGCAACATGAAACTGATTGAGGAGATTGCCGAGCGTACCGAACGCATAGAGGCTCTCGTTGACGAACTGACGGAGTCGCGCCGCATAGCAAACCGCATCGACGACATCCACCAGCGTGCCATCAGCTATCACGACACCGTTGAGCCCAAGATGCAGTTAATACGCTACGAGATCGACCATCTTGAAATGATCGTTGAGGATGGTCTTTGGACTCTCCCGAAATATCGCGAGCTACTTTTCATCAGATAAGATACAAAGAAAAAGGACGAGCCTCAATAGCCCGTCCTTTTTCTTTGTTTATATCAGTTTTATTTTACTTCCCACCAATTGTCACCAATCTCACCTTTCACATACTTTCCAAAAGAAGGATACCTTGCCTCGATGTCCTCTCTTTCACTACACCAATCATAATTTGTACCTACGGCTATCTTACTTGCCACTTTTCCTCTCTCTGCGGTAATAGGTATTACCACACCATCCTTCTTCACTGTAACTTCAATGTTGTTGGCATCGTTGTAAGCAGCGTCAAGAACAAATGTCACAGGTGCTTTAGTTACACCTCGTCCTGTATTAACCATCGTTGTCTCTGAAACACCAAACAAGCCATGAACTTCCTTGCCTGCTATATAAAGAGGCAATGTACCACCTGCAGCCTGAAGGATAATCGTTGTCTTGCCTGCAGGATAGTTGAACTTAACGTCGAATACAACATCGTTGAAGTCAAAGTCACTCTTTTCATCTACAGACAAGTCCTCTGCTATCACACGGATATCACCCTTCACTGCTTTCTTTTCTCCTGGTATGATACGAACAATCCAGTCTGAATAGTATCCATCGGCACCACCTACGAGATACCATTTACCATTAACCTGTACTGCATCTGCAGAACCTTCTGCGACTTCCTTTCCCAGCCATTCATTCGTATTTACCAAATTGGAATTATCTGCCTTAGGCAATGATTCAAAATCAAAACCAACAAAATACATTCCAGACACATCTGCACCAGCAAGATCTTTTCCATTATTTCTTGCCCAAGTCATAATATCATCACCCGCAATAATAACATACTGGTCATTATATTGTCTGCCTTCATCGTTAGAATTGGAGAAGCCGAAACAATCTGTCTTTGAATTTTCCATCAACATCAGACCATTCCAAGCTGTACAATCTCCAAAATTGAAATTGTTAATATGATCATTGTCAGAGCCTGCGGACAGTCTATTCATCTTGTCACTACCAATAACATCGCCTCCACTAGCTGCTTTGTACACCTCAGTTGTCTGTGACTCCGATGTGTTTGTATGACCTTTATACACTTGCTGTACAAAGAAATCACTATAATTGATGGAAATACCTTTGGGTTGTTTGTTTTGCTGGAAGTATCTTCTCACGATATCCTTCTGAGCATCAGTAAGTGATGCTGGCACTTCCCATGTATCCGCCCACATATTACCATTCGTATTTGCCGAACGCACACCCACCTTAGTACCTATAGTACCAAAGCCCCAAGTCTGGTCCTTTGCAGGCTGACCAAAACGCTTGATGAATGCTTGCTCATACTTTGCCCTTGTCATGTCCTCTTGTGACCACTGCTCAACTTCGTGGTTAGAACACGACGTAAAACTCAATGTGCCTGCTGCCATTGTCAGCACAGCACCAAAAAATGCTAATCTTTTCATATCATTATTCTATTTCTTTATACTAATCTTTATTTAGGCTCACTATAGATAGATGTAGGAATATGCAAAATTACACAAAAAGCGGATAAGTCGCTCTTTTTTGGTGTTAAAAAACAAATATTTGGCAAAATAGTATTAAAACAGAAGGATTAGAAGATAAAAAAAGGCAAAGTCGCATACATAAAAATGTGTCCGTATGATTCTCCCGAACCACACGGACACCATGTACAAAGGTATTTAAAAAATCTGCATTTTTACTATTAATCCTCGCTATTCTCAGGACGCAACTTGCGAACAGTCTCAGCCGCACGCCACATCTCCATGTTGCGCATTGCCTCAAGCTCCTTGTTCAAGCCGTCGCGATAGTCTGGCTTAGAGTTGCTGTCGATAGAGATCTGAGCCTCGTTGCCAGTCTTTACAGAATAGTAGAGCCACTGCATAACAGGCTTGATGGCGTCGCGGAAGCGAGGAGCCCAGTCAAGCGCACCACGCTGTGCCGTGGTAGAGCAGTTTGCATACATCCAGTCCATACCCTTCTGGGCGAACAGAGGCATAAGGCTCTGTGTCAGCTCCTCAACAGTCTCGTTGAAAGCCTCCGATGGAGAGTGGCCGTTCTCGCGGAGAACGTCATACTGTGCCTCAAGCAGACCCTCGATAGCACCCATCAGTGAGCCACGCTCACCAGTGAGGTCAGAAGTGGCCTCACGCTGGAATGTGGTCTTGAACATATAGCCAGCACCAATACCAATACCAAAGGCGATGGTCTTCTCCTCAGCCTTGCCTGTGGCATCCTGATATACTGCGTAAGAGCAGTTCAGACCACGACCCTCGCAGAACATAGTGCGGAGGCTTGTGCCTGAGCCCTTAGGAGCCACCATGATAACGTCAACATCAGCAGGAGGCACAACACCCGTGCGGTCGCTCCAGTTGATGGCGAAACCGTGAGAGTAGTAGAGAGCCTTGCCCGGTGTGAGATATTGCTTTATTGTAGGCCATACCTGAATCTGTCCAGCGTCAGAGAGAAGCATACAGATGATAGTTCCCTTTTCAGCTGCCTCTTCGATAGAGAAAAGCGTCTTGCCAGGCACCCAACCGTCGGCAACTGCCTTGTCGTAAGTCTTGCCCGGACGCTGACCAACGATCACGTTGAAGCCATTGTCGCGCAGGTTGCAAGCCTGACCAGGACCCTGGATGCCGTAGCCGATAACGGCGATTGTCTCATTCTTCAGTACTTCGTGAGCTTTCTCCAAAGAAAATTCCTTGCTGGTGACAACAGTTTCGATAACGCCACCAAAATTCATTTCTGCCATAATTGTTTTTTTGTTGTTTAAATTGTTATTATTGTCCCTATGAACCATGCCCGCCTTATCCAAAAGCAGTCGTCTTGTCGGTCCATCCACGGCCTGCGCGAGACCACGGCGAGGGGTTAACTTTTTTATTTGCGGGTGCAAAAGTACAGAATTAAAACGAAACCACCAAATTTACTTTCACTTTTTTACATAAATATAATAAAAAAGCCGTTTTCATGCACAAAATAGAAATATTTTCCTTACCTTTGCCCCAAAAACATTATCGACTATGATATTAGACATTACACTTCGCCTCATAACGGCTATGGTGCTGGGTGGCGCCATTGGCATCGAAAGGGAGTTCCGCTCAAAGGACGCGGGATTCCGCACCCATTTCCTCGTTGCACTTGGCAGCGCGCTGTTCACCGTCGTCTCGCAATATGGCTTCGGCATCGACCTCAAGGACTCCTCGCGAGTGGCGGCACAGGTGGTGTCGGGCATCGGTTTCCTCGGTGCGGGCACCATCATCTTCCAGAAGAACATGGTGCGCGGACTCACCACTGCGGCAGGACTGTGGGTGACGGCAGCCATAGGCCTTGCGTGCGGCACTGGCCTCTACATCATTGCCGCCATCACCACTGCCCTCGTGCTCGTAGGCCTTGAGTCGCTCCACGCCCTCATTCCCCAGCTCGGCAAGGCAGCAGTGCAACTCGGCTTCACCTCGTCGTCGAAGCAGAGCGTCAACCGCATTCTCACCCGACTGAAGGAGGAGGACATAGAGATTGGCTCGTTTGAGATGAAGAGCCGCATGACAAAAGAGGGCGAGGTTTACGACGTCAGTGCCGACATCCGCGTGAAGCGTGGCGGTCACAACCAAAAGGTCCTAAACCTCATCAACGAGTTCGACGACATCACCATCTCCAATCTGGAATAACAGATCAAGAATCATAACCTTGCGAATGAAGAGGGCTATGTATTCCGCAGTCTCGGGCAGACACTCGAAATGTCCTGCTCCAGCATCGCAAAGGAATGAGATGCAGCTCTCTGGGTACATCATGCGGAATGCGAATACAGTTTTGGGACTTTTATTTTGTATTGTCTTCGATTTGCACTATCTTTGGATAAGATAGGCTGCGTCCCGGAAGAAAAAATATAAAAATTCTTTTTTTATTTTGTTCTTCGCTCAACTTGCACTATCTTTGCACATTGAAAAGAGTTTGGAACGTATAATGCCAAGGATATGAGTGGATTCAGATACCCCGTAGATACAGACCAGTTCGCTGAGATTCGTGAAAAAGGTTTGGTGTATGTTGACAAAACAGACTTGATGTTTGACATTGTCAATCGTTATAAATATGTATTCCTCGCCCGTCCCCGCCGCTTCGGCAAGTCGTTGTTGTGCAACACCTTCAAGGCTTATTTCCAAGGGCAGAAGGAACTGTTCGAGGGATTGAGGATAATGGAACTGGAGAAGGAATGGAAGACTTATCCAGTGCTACACTTTACAATGAGCGGGTTGAAGAACCTGAAGGTGAGTGAGGCGAAGACAAAGTTAGAGAGCATGATTCGTGGATATGAAGATATCTATGGACGTGATACGCTATCCATTACCCCTGGTGACCGTTTCCGCGGCTTGATCCACCGTGCCTTTGAGCAGACTGGCGAGAAGGCGGTGGTTATTCTCGACGAATACGATGCCCCTGTTATGCGCCTGCTCTACGAAAAGGAGCAGCTGGAAGGCATGCGCATGATGCTGCGTGAGTTCTATCAGGTGCTGAAGGATGAGGGGGCATATCTTAAGTTCGTGTTCATCACGGGCGTGACGAAATTCTCTCAGATGAGCATATTCTCCGAGCTGAACAACCTGAAGCAGGTGTCCATGTTCGACGAGTATTCGGGGCTTTGCGGCATCACGCAGAAAGAGCTCGACACCGTGCTGCGCCCCTGTGTGGAGGAATATGCCGAGGCCTTGAACATCACTTTGGATGAGGCATACGCCAAGTTGAAGCATAACTACGACGGCTATCATTTCTCAGAGAACAGCGAGGATGTCTATGCCCCATACAGTCTGTTGAATGCCTTGAACGACAAGGCCGCAAGACTTTATTGGTTTGAGTCGGGCACAACGACCTCACTTATTGAGCATTTGCGCCATTTCCCTGATTTCAACCCTCTTGACTTTGACGGAGTGGAGTTGGAATTGAGTTCTTTCAATGTGCCTTGTGAATATGCCGCAACGCCTATTCCTATGCTGTATCAGAGCGGTTATCTGACTATTGCGTCCTATGAGAAGGTTTTGGATACTTATACACTTCACTTCCCAAACTATGAGGTGCGCCAGGGCATGGTGTCAGGTTTGACAAACTATTTGATGGACACGTCCGACCTTGAGAGAAACGCCACAATTCTTAGTATGGCACGTACAATTCTCAAAGGCGACCTCTCTTCTGCCCTCGGCAACCTGCGCTCGTATATTGCAGGCATTCCCTACGACATCATCACACGCAAGCAGTGGATGGCAAAAAAAACGCGAGAGGACTTCTACAAGCTTCTGATGTATGTCGTATTCTCGCTTCTCAACAGTAAGGTCGATACCGAGGTGAAAAGCATTCGCGGTCGTGCCGACGTGGTCATTAAGACCAAGGCCAACATCTTCGTACTCGAACTGAAAGTTGACGACACCGTTGACAACGCCTTGGCGCAGATTGACTCCACAGGCTACGCCATTCCCTACGAGGCCGACGGACGCAGGGTGACCAAGTGCGGCGTGAGCATTTCGTCTGAAGCCCGCACCATCACCCACTGGCGGGCAGTTGACGAGGAGGGCAAAATCGTCGATGAACAACAATTTCAAGAAAACGTGATACTATGAACATTAAAAAACTAATGCTCATTGCTATGGCAGCAATGGCATTCGCAGTGAACGCACAACGTGTGACTCACTACACCACCACCGAAGGCTCGGAATGGCAGATGAAAAATGAAGCATTGGCAAAGACGCCAAAAGGAGAAACCATGGCAGAGGTTGACGCCAACTCAACGGGCACGCCTTTCCGGGCATGGGGAACAACATTCAACGAACTGGACTTCGACGCGTTCAATCTGCTGACGCGCGAGCAACAAGACGAGCTTATGCAACGCTTGTTCTCGCCCGACGGCGACTTGCGTTTCACCCATGGACGTGTGTCGATGAATGCCAACGACTATGCCCGCGCCTGGTACAGCTGCGACGAAGTGGATGGCGACTTTGCCCTTCAGCACTTCAACATCGAGCATGACAAGCGCAACATCATACCGTTGGCACGTGCCGCACAGCGCTTCTGTCCAGCCCTGCAACTATTCATGTCGCCCTGGAGTCCACCCACATGGATGAAAATCAACCACGACTACTGCGTGCTGTCAAGCAAATACAACAGGCAGGATCCCGCCAAGGACTATCTGTTGTATATGGACAACAGCAATGAACTCGACCCCGACGAGATGAAACTCCTTGGCGACCGCGACGGTGTGTTTCCAAAGCGTCTCGCCACCCAGGACTACCTCATTCAGGACCCTCGCTATCTGCAATGTTATGCCGACATGTTCTGCCGATTCATCGACCTTTACAAAGAGCAGGGTTTGCCCATAACAAAGGTAATGTATCAGAATGAGGCCTACAGCTACACGCCTTATCCCGGTTGCCCATGGACGGCTGAGGGAACCCGGCG
Organism: uncultured Prevotella sp.; assembly: GCA_945833995.1. Lineage (GTDB taxonomy): Bacteria > Bacteroidota > Bacteroidia > Bacteroidales > Bacteroidaceae > Prevotella. Next base: position 1,338 of record CAMAGM010000078.1, on the reverse strand, counting down.
CTTCAACAACGAATATCTTGCGCCAACCTTGAAGAAGCGCCACCCCGAAGTGGAGCTGTGGCTCGGCACCATCAACACCAATCGTCTGGATTATGTACAAAAGACCCTCGACGACAAGACGATGCAGCAGAACATTGTCGGCATAGGCACACAATGGGAATGCCGCAACAACCTTCCGCAACTGCGTGAAAGATACCCGCAGCTGCGCATTATGATGTCGGAGAGCGAGTGTGGCAACGGACAGATGGATTGGAAAGCAGGCGAGCACACTTTCTTCCTGCTGTCCGACAACCTGGGAAATGGCGTTGACGAATACTACAATTGGAACTTCATCCTGACCGACAACGGCACCTCGACATGGGGATGGACTCAGAACGCCTTGGTGCAGGTGGATGGCAAGACGCGCAAGCCCCGCTACACGGCCGAGTTCTTTGCCTACAAGCACTTCAGCCACTTCATTGCCCCGGGCGACGAGATGGTGGCCTATGCAGGGCGCAACTACTCAAAGACTCCTGTCGTAGTGTATAAGAAGAAGTCAAAGGGTGCGAAGTCCGTGCCGGGCTATGTTGTTGTTGCAGGCAACTTTACCGACAAGCCTGCCCAGTGCAATGTCCATTTACATGGCAAGTATCTCAACATCGAGGCAAAGCCCCATTCCTTCAACACTTATCTCGTAGGAATTGACAAATGAACTTTGCTTTTCCCTTCGGCCAGCTTTTTTAGGTTGTTTTCTGACGAAAACCTTTTAGGTTGTTTTCTGACGAAAACGACCGTTGGTTCCCACCCTTTAGAGTCACATGACGAAATGTATGTTCTGTAAGGCTGAATCTATGCAGTGCAGTAACATTACCGCACTGCATAGACATAGGATGGGAAACTTCAACTATTTAACGTGAGTTCGACGAAATCTAACTATCGGTATAACCGCCGATTGTAGGGGCGGTTTAGACAATTCGTCGAACTCACGTTATCATTCCGTGTATTCCGTGGATGAACAAATGTTGCCGTGGAACTACCTCAACTACTGAATCCAATGAAACTCCGCCGACGCATTGAAGCAGGGGCAGGACTTTGGCGTTGCGCCCTGCATCTCGCAGTGACCACGGATGAGGGCATTGGGAAATAGCTTTTTGAGTTTCATCAGGAGCAAGATGAGTTGCTCACGTTGTTCCTTGGTGCGCGTGTCCTTCGGCTTGCCCTTCGAGTCCAGCCCACCCTCATAGCAGATGCCGATGGAGCAGCGGTTGTAGGGCTTGCAGTGGGCACCCACCTCAAGCAGGTGGCGGTGCTGCGTCACCTCACCGTTCTTTCTGATGTAGAAATGGTAGCCGATGGTGC
>CAMAGM010000077.1 GCA_945833995.1 uncultured Prevotella sp. | reverse complement strand
TGACAATATATCCAAAACTCATAATGGATGCACTGGCAACAGTGACTTATCCAGGAACAAAGAAAAACCTCGTGGAGAGCGGCATGGTTGCCGACACTCCGAGTATAAACGGAATGAAGGTGAAGGTGGTGCTGGAATTTCCGCGCGACACCGACCCTTTCCTCAAATCGACCGTGAAGGCAGCCGAGGCAGCCATTCACTTCCATGTGTCGAAAGACGTTGAGGTGGAAATTGCTACTGAGTTCAAGTCGAAACCACGTCCCGAAGTGGGAAAACTGCTGCCCGAGGTGAAGAACATCATTGCCGTGAGTTCGGGAAAGGGTGGAGTAGGCAAGAGCACAGTGGCTGCCAACCTCGCCATCTCACTCGCCCGACTTGGCTATAAGGTGGGATTGCTCGATGCCGACATTTTCGGTCCTTCGGTGCCAAAGATGTTCAAGGTGGAGGACGCTCGCCCATACGCCGTGGAGAAGGACGGAAGGCAACTGATAGAGCCGATAGAGAAATATGGCGTTAAGCTGCTCAGCATAGGTTTCTTCGTCAATCCCGAAACCGCCACGCTATGGCGCGGAGGAATGGCGACGAACGCACTGAAGCAACTCATTGCCGATGCCGACTGGGGCGAGCTTGACTACTTCATTCTCGACACTCCTCCAGGCACGAGCGACATACACCTGACACTGTTGCAGACGCTTGCCATAACGGGAGCCGTGATAGTGAGCACTCCGCAGCAGGTGGCACTTGCCGACGCGAGGAAGGGAATAGACATGTATAGAAACGAGAAAGTGAACGTGCCAATTCTCGGACTTGTGGAGAACATGGCATGGTTCACGCCCGCCGAACTGCCCGAGAACAAATACTACATCTTCGGCAAGGAAGGCTGCAAGAAGCTGGCAGAGGAGATGGACACGCCGCTGCTGGCACAGATTCCGCTCGTGCAGAGCATCTGCGAGAGTGGCGATGCGGGAGAGCCATCGGCTTGCAACATCGACACCGTAACCGCTCAGGCTTTCATCAACCTGGCACAGGCTGTGGTGACAGTGGTGAACAAGCGCAACCGCGAGCAGAAACCGACAAAGATAGTGGAAGTAAAGAAAGGATAAAGGAAATATGACTCCAACAGAAGCAAGAAACGAGAAAATGGCTGCCAAGATAATAAAGAATCTTGAGCGCCGACACATAAAGGGGTATTACTGCGCTACGGCGGAGGAAGCCACAAAACTTGTGGCACGGCTTGTGGAGAAGGGAAGCTCAGTGACTTGGGGCGGCTCGATGACGATACGCGACATGGGAATACCTGCCGCGCTGCACGCCAACGAGACACTGACAGTGTATGACCGCGACCTTGCCGAGACACGCGAGGAGGCGCAGGAAATCTACCGCAAGGCTTTCAGTTGCGATTACTACCTGTCGAGCGTCAACGCCATGAGCGAGGACGGACAGATAGTGAATGTCGATGGTACTGGCAACCGCGTGGCTGCCATAACCTTCGGTCCTGAGCATGTCATCTTCGTGGTGGGCGTGAACAAGATAACGCAGGACGTGGAGTCGGCTGTGAAGAGAGCACGCTCTACGGCAGCGCCAATAAACACTGCCCGCTTCAACATCGAGACACCATGCAGGATTGACGGACTTTGCCACAACTGCAACTCCAACGACTGCATCTGCAACTACATTCACATCCTTCGCAACTCGCCAAGGAACAGGCATCAGGTGGTGATAGTGGGAGAAAACCTCGGCTACTGATGATTGTTTGCATTGCAGAGAAACCCAGCGTGGCACGCGAGATAGCACGAATACTTGGTGCTACGGCATCGCGCGATGGCTACATAGAGGGCAACGGCTATCAAGTGACGTGGACCTACGGACACCTTTGTACGCTGAAGGAACCACACGACTACACCGAGGCATGGAAGCCTTGGTCGCTCAGTCGTTTGCCTATGATTCCGCAAAGGTTCGGAATTAAACTGATTCATCAGGAACACATTGAGAGGCAGTTTGCCGTGGTGCAGAAACTGATGCAGAATGCCGACAGCATAGTGAACTGCGGCGATGCTGGGCAGGAAGGAGAGCTCATTCAGCGTTGGGTGATGCAGAAGGCGGGGGCGAAATGTCCTGTCAAGAGACTGTGGATCTCGTCGATGACCGACGAGGCGATTGCCGAGGGATTTCAGCAACTGAAGGACCAAGACGAATATCAGTCGCTCTATCTTGCGGGAGTGAGCCGTGCCATCGGCGACTGGCTGTTGGGCATGAACGCCACGAGGCTCTACACCTTGAAATATGGGCAGAACCATCAGGTGCTGAGCATTGGTCGTGTGCAGACACCAACGCTCGCCCTAATTGTAAACCGACAGAAGGAGATAGAGCAGTTCAAGCCCGAGGCATATTGGATTCTCTCCACAACCTATCGCGATACCGTGTTCACATCGACCAAGGGAAAATTCACGAAGAAGGAGGAGGGAGAGAAATTCCTTGAGACCATTAGCGGCAAGCCCTTCACTATCACCGACGTGCAGAAGAAGAATGGAACGGAGCAGCCTCCGCAGCTCTACGACCTTACTTCCTTGCAGGTTGACTGCAACAAGAAATATTCGATGAGCGCCGAGCAGACGCTCAACATCATACAGGGACTTTACGAAAAGAAACTCACCACTTATCCGCGTGTCGATACCCAATACTTGAGCGACGACATCTATCCCAAATGTCCGCAGACACTGCAGGGAATGATGGAGAAATACAGTCAGCTCATTGCGCCTCTTGGCGGAAAGACACTGAAGAAGTCGAAACGTGTGTTCGATTCTTCGAAGGTGACCGACCACCATGCGATTATTCCTACAGGAGTGCCAGCGCGAAACCTCACCGACATGGAGATGCACGTCTATGACCTGATAGCGAGACGCTTCATCGCCGTTTTTTATCCCGACTGCAAGTTTGCCACCACGACAGTGATGGGCAGAGTGGAGAACATCGACTTCAAGGTGACGGGCAAGACCATTCTCGACGAAGGCTGGCGAGCGGTGTATAATAAATCAGCGGCAAATCCGGCAAATCCCGCAAATCCGGCAAATCCAGAAAGTCCGGACAATTCGGATAATCCGGACAATGCAGACGAGCGCACCTTGCCACCATTCGTCAAGGGCGAGAGCGGCGACCATGTTCCATCGCTCACCGAGAAATGGACCACGCCACCGAAATTCTACACCGAGGCAACGCTGCTCCGGGCAATGGAAACGGCGGGAAAATTCGTTGAGGACGAGGAACTGCGCGCGGCGCTGAAGGAGAACGGAATAGGTCGTCCTTCGTCAAGGGCGGGAATAATAGAGACGCTGTTCAAGCGCCACTACATAAAGCGTGAGCGCAAGAACCTCATTGCCACGCCTACAGGAATAGAGCTAATTGACACCATAAAGGAGGAACTGCTGAAAAGCTGTGAGCTGACTGGCATCTGGGAGAAGAAACTGCGCGACATAGAGGCAAGGAAATACGACCCTGGGCAGTTTGTGGAGGAACTGAAGGAGCAGATAAAGCAGATAGTTCACGACGTGATGGCTGACAACAGCAACCGCCGAGTGACGACATTGACCGATGCTGACCTGAAGAAGAAGATGGCTCCAAAAGTGGCACAGGCTCCGAAACCGAAAGCTGCGCCGAAGCCTACGCAAAATTCTGCTGAGGCGGCACAAGGCGGCACCGGGGCAACGCCAAATAATCAAGACCGTGTGGTTGGAACTGTTTGTCCTCTCTGTGGACAAGGTCGTCTGATAAAAGGCAAGACTGCCTACGGCTGTAGCCGTTGGAAAGAAGGCTGCACTTACCGACTACCTTTTGGAATTAAGAATTAAGAATTAAAAATTAAGAGTTAAGGATTAAAAATTAAGAGTGAAGAGTGGGAAAAACATATTGCTTTTGGTGCTGGTTTTGGCTCTTGCTTCGTGCGGGGTTGATGCCTACATGAAAAAGGGCGACCAGTTTTATGCCATCGGGGAATACTTCGATGCGGCGGAGCAATACAAGAAAGCCTACGCTAACACGCCTGCCAAGGAGCGCGACACAAGGGGAAAACGTGCCGCGAAACTTGCCGACTGCTACCGACGAATCAACTATAGCCAAAAGGCAATAGCCGCCTATAATAATGTAATAAGGTATAACAAGGCTGACAGCCTTACCCACTTGCGACTTGCACAGCAGCTAATGAAAACGGGCAACTACAAGCAGGCGGAAAAGGCGTTTGCAACGGCTCTCGACAGCCTTCCAAACTCTACGCTCGCTAAGAACGGACTTCGTTCGGCGCAGATGGCTGCCACTTGGAAGCGCGAGGGCTCGCAATATGTGGTGAAAAGGGCTGATGTGTTCAACTCGCGGCGTGCCGACTATTCGCCCATGCTCTCAGGCGAGGAAAACGACCGACTTTACTTCACCTCGACTAGAAACCAAACCAAGGGCGACGAGCTGAGCGGAATAACGGGAACGAAGACTGCCGATATTTTCGTGTCGCTAAAGGACGAGAAGGGAAAATGGACAAAGCCCCAAACCATTGACACGGAGCTGAACAGCGACTTCGACGAGGGAGCATGTGCGTTCACTCCCGACGGACGTACAATGTATCTGACGCAATGTGCCACCGATGCCACTTACCCACGCTATGCCACAATCTGCACCTCGCAACGCAACGATGCGTCGTGGGGAAAATCAACACCTATAGAACTGACAAAGGACACGCTGTCGAGTTTCGCTCATCCCGCAGTGTCGCCCGATGGTCAGTGGCTCTACTTCACGTCCGACATGCCTGGAGGCGAGGGCGGTCTTGACATTTGGCGAGTGAGAATTATGTCTGATGGTCATTATGGCGGAGTGGAGAATCTTGGCAAACCCATCAATACCGAGGGCGACGAGATGTTCCCGACTTTCCGACCTAATGGCGACCTTTATTTCTCGTCAAATGGTCATCAAGGCATGGGAGGATTGGACATTTTCATAGCAACGATGGATTCCACTGGAAGAAAATGGCAAGTGGAGCATCCGGGCTATCCGCTAAACTCAGAGGCTGACGACTTTGGAATGACCTTTGAGGGACTGAAGAATCAGGGCTTCTTCTCCTCAAACCGTGGCGACGCAAGAGGTTGGGACCACATCTTCAGCTTCTACAATCCCGAGATCGTGCAGACAGTTACGGGTTGGGTGTATGAGAAAGATGGCTATGAGTTGCCCGCGGCGGTTGTCTATATGGTGGGCAACGACGGGACAAACCTCAAGCTCAGCGTGAAAGGCGATGGCTCTTTCACCCAGCAGATAAAACCCAACGTGGATTACGTTTTCCTTGGCACTTGCAAAGGCTATCTAAACCATCAGCAGCAGTTGAGGGTTGAGCCTGTGACCGAGTCGCAGGACACGGTGCTGCAGTTCCCCTTGGCATCGATCATGGCTCCAGTGTTGATTGACAACATCTTCTACGACTTCGACAAGGCAACGCTTCGCCCAGAGTCGAAGACCTCGCTCGACGAGCTTGTGAAACTGCTGAACGAGAATCCCAACGTTACCATCGAACTGAGCGCACACTGCGACTACAAAGGTTCGGCGGAATACAACAAAGCCCTCTCGCAACGACGTGCGGAAAGCGTGGTGAAATACCTGATAGAGAAAGGAATTGCCCACGACAGACTTACTCCCGTAGGCTATGGCAAGGAAAAACCAAAGACGATAAAAAAGCGTGTTGCCGAGAAATATGACTTCCTAAAAGCAGACGATGTGCTTACGGAGGAATACATAAAGAGCCTTAAACCTGACGAGCAGGAGCTATGCAACCAGCTCAACAGGCGCACGGAGTTCCGCGTGTTGCGCACTACCTACCACCTCTTCGACAACTCCGGACGACCGAGGAAATAGATTGCCGTTGCCGCGGCTATGGTAGGAATGAGAAGCATCAGTGGCACGGTGTTTATCAGCAGATGCTTGATGTCGATGGTCATTGCCAGTGCAAACACGGAAGCCAAGAGGTCGTAAGCCATGTTCCAGCCACGGAGGAAAATGAATAGTGCTATGCCTGCCGCTATGCACAAGACCTCCAAAAGCCTCACCTTCTTGCGAAGCCTCTCCACTGCGCGGTTTCTCAACGCTTGTCTTTCGGGCAATGCATTGATTACTTTCTCCGTAAATCCGTTGTCCTCTATCTCAAGTTCTGCGGCTTCCTTGAAGAAATCGTCGAGCAATATGTCTTTTTCGTCTTTCATAATCTTTATCGTTTTTAGTATCCATTGCTTTTCAGGAACTGCACCATCAAGTCCTTGCCTCGCTTCAGGTGCGATTTCACTGTTCCAAGTGGCATGTTCGTTATCTCAGCTATCTCGTCAATCTGTCTTCCGTCAATCAGTTGCATCGTGATGCACGTCCGTTGCGAGTCAGAGAGAATGGATAGGGCTTGAAGAATGTCCAATCGGAGGCCCACCCCTGACCCCTCCCTGGGGAGGGGAGAATTAGACGGGACTTCGTCTCCCCTCTCCAGGGAGGGGATGGGGGTAGCCCTCCTCTTATAGTCGTAATACGTGTTGTAGGCAATGCGCATCAGCCATGTGCCGAACGATGAAGTGCCGTGGAATTGGCCGATGTGGGTGTATGCCTTGATAAACGTGTCCTGCGCAAGGTCGTCGCTCAGCTGCGAGTCACCCAAAGTCTGGGCAAGGAAGAACTTCCTCACCCTCGACTGGTATTTCCTCACGAGCTGGTCGAAGGCTTTCTTGTCGCCGCCTATCGCCATACGTGCTATGAGCGTCATATCGTTGATGTATTCCATTTGCACAGGATTTTTGTTTAGATAGGGCAGGCATTTTGTTTGCCCGCCCTTGATTTAACTTTAATGTACCTAATTTATTGTTACCCTGTCAATCATCTATATCGTCACAATCTTCAATGTCATCATTCTTTGGCTCGTCTGCCTCAGCATCCTCACTCTCAGGCTTCTCTTTCGTTTTTTCTTTAGCCTTCTCCTCAACAACCTTCTTCGTTGAGCGTGCCATATAGTATTGTCCTGCACCGAAACAAGCAATCAGGAAACCTATGCCACCGAAGAAGTCGTTCTGCCAGAACGTGAGGCAGCAGACCATGAGTCCGAGTCCTATAGCGAGATGCTTGATGCCTCGTGTGCGGAGATCCTCGTCGTAGGTGTATTCCTTGCGTTCAGCCGCCGACCTTGGTGCCGAAGTGCAGCGTCGCTCTGCCTTTGGCTTTGCCTCGCGATATACTATGCGCTCCGTGCCAGGGATAGGCTGTCCATGCTCTATTGCTTTTTCTGCCAAGCGAATGCGGTCGCGGCGGTTGCGGTTGATGAAGTAGAGAATCATAATCAGAATTGAGATTGGTGCGCCAATGAAGATTATGAAGACAATAGCTACAATGTAATGACCGCTTTCTGCCAACTTGTCAAAAATGTGCTCAGCAAACTCCTTGTCCTCGTCTTCCCATTGGCTCTGATACTGCACGCGGTAGGCAGAAGGCTGGTAGTCCTCTTCCTCATCTATCGATGTAGTGTCGGAGTATGCCACTGCCGCGTCGGGTTGTGCTGCCTGAGCTGCCGCTGCCGAGTCGTTGGCTGCCTGCTGCTTTGCCTTGTCGTCAACTATCGTTGTGCGTGGCGTGTGTCGGTGCTGTTGTGCCGACGCCATCATTGTGCTGCTTGGGAGCAGTGCCATCAGCGCTGCGAAAGCCCAAATAATCATGTTCTGTTTCATATTTTCGTCTTTTTTTGTTTATTCTTTGCTTATTTGACGCATCTGTTGCCAATAAAGTTGCAAAGATGCGATTTTTTTTTTATTTTTGCAAGCCAAAAGCGAAAAAACTATGAATAAATTGCCTGATGACTTCGTGTCATATACTAAAAAGGTGATGGGCGAGAGCCGTTTTGCCAGCTTCATCGACTCGTTTGACCACGAGCCGCCAGTAAGCCTGCGCATAAATCGTCGTAAGTTGAACGTTGAAAATGGAAAGTTGAATTGCTGCGCGTTGACGTCTGGCGCAGCAATTCAACCTTCAACCTTCAATCTTCAACGTTCTACCTCTCACCTCTCACCTCTCACCCCTGTTCCCTGGTGCACCAACGGCTACTATCTCGACCACCGTCCGCAGTTCACCTTCGACCCATTGCTCCATGCTGGTTGCTACTACGTTCAGGAGGCATCGTCGATGTTCATCGACCGTGTGCTTCGGCAGTATGTTGACAAGCCTGTCGCAATGCTCGACCTTTGCGCTGCCCCTGGTGGAAAAAGCACGGCGGCACTTGCGGCATTGCCCGAAGGCAGTCTGTTGGTGAGCAACGAGCCAGTGCGTACGAGGGCGAACATTCTTGCTGAGAACATTACGAAATGGGGGGCAGGGAACGTGATAGTCACAAACAGCTATCCCAAGGACATTGCCTCGGCAAAAGTGGCTTTTGATGTGATACTATGCGACGTGCCGTGCTCTGGCGAGGGAATGTTCCGGAAGGACGAAGGTGCAATAGAGGAATGGAGTGTGAGTAACGTGGAAAAGTGTTGGCGACTGCAACGCGAGATTGTGGCAGAGGCATGGAAAGTGCTGAAGCCGGATGGAATTTTGATTTATTCCACTTGCACTTACAACCTTCGTGAGGATGAGGAAAACGTGCGCTGGATTGTCGAGGAAATGGAAGCCGAACCGCTTGCCGTTGATGTTGAAGACGGTTGGAACATCACATCTTCGCTGCTCAACGACTTTGATGCTCCTGTCTATCGGTTCATTCCTGGCATCACTCGGGGCGAGGGACTGTTTATGGCGGCAGTGAGAAAAGGCGAAGCCCCTTCCTGTTCCCCCAAGGGAGAGAGTTGCAGGCGGAAGAGGCTCGGAACGCAGGCGTCTCGCCAGAGGTTTGCATTGCCTCTTGTTGGCGACAGTTGGCAGCAAATAGAGCATGGCGACAAGATTCTTGCCCTTCCGAAGGAACTTGTGCCTCTCTATGAGGCTCTTGTGGCAGCCCGTGTACGCATGGTGAAGGCTGGCGTTGCCATAGGCACGGTGAAGGGAAAAGACCTCGTGCCCGACATTGAGCTGGCACTCGCCACTCAACTTGCCGCCGATAGTTTCCCTCAATACGATGCCGACCTCGACTTGGCTCTTGCCTATCTGCGCAAGGAGGCAATCGTCTTGCCTCCCGATGTGCCAAAAGGCTATGTGCTCGTCACATACGAAGGTCATCCGCTCGGTTTCGTGAAAAACCTTGGCAACCGTGCCAACAACCTATATCCGCAAGAGTGGAAAATCCGCTCGCGGCAATAATCATTTCTCATTTCCCAATTCTCAATTCTAAATTAAAAAAGTATTATGAGACAATATTTAGATCTACTTGATAGGATACTCAAGGATGGCGTGCAGAAAGGCGACCGCACAGGCACAGGCACGCTGAGTGTTTTCGGCAATCAGATGCGTTTCAACCTTGAGGAGGGTTTCCCTCTGTTGACAACAAAGAAACTCCACTTGAAGTCAATCATCTACGAACTGTTGTGGTTCCTCAACGGCGACACCAATGTGCGCTACTTGCAGGAGCATGGTGTGCGCATCTGGAACGAATGGGCTGACGCCGACGGCGAACTCGGTCCTGTCTATGGACATCAGTGGCGCTCGTGGCCCGACTACAAGGGCGGCACGATAGACCAAATCGCCAATGTGGTTGACCAACTGAAGCACAACCCCGACTCGCGCCGAATGATCGTAAGCGCATGGAACGTTGCCGAGGTTGACTCCATGGCGCTGCCTCCATGCCACACAATGTTCCAGTTCTATGTAGCCAACGGCCGATTGAGCCTTCAGCTCTACCAACGCTCTGCCGACACGTTCCTCGGTGTGCCGTTCAACATCGCGTCCTACGCCCTCCTGCTTCAGATGATGGCTCAGGTGACAGGCTTCAAGGCTGGTGACTTCATCCACACCACGGGCGACACCCATCTCTATCTAAACCATCTCGACCAAGCCCGCCTCCAGCTCACCCGTGAGCCTCGACCATTGCCGGTGATGAAGATCAATCCCGACGTGAAGGACATCTTCAGCTTCCGCTATGAGGACTTCCAGCTCGAAGGCTATGACCCTTGGCCACACATCAAGGCTGAGGTTTCGGTGTAGGAAATTAAAAAATTAAAGAATTAAAGTTCTTTCAATGACAGTATCAATTATAGCCGCCGTGGCGAGCAACCGAGCCATAGGCAACGACAACAAACTCATCTATTGGTTGCCCAACGACCTGAAACGTTTCAAGGCATTGACCACAGGTCACACCATCATCATGGGGCGACGCACTTTCGAGTCGCTCCCGAAAGGCGCATTGCCAAACCGCCGCAACATCGTGCTCTCCACCACCGTGAGCCAGCTGCCAGGTTGCGACTGCTACAAGTCGCTCGACGAGGCTCTTGCCAACTGCTCTCCCAATGAGGAAATCTTCATCATTGGCGGCGCTCACGTCTATCAGCAGGCAATAGCCTTTGCCGACCGCCTTTGTCTGACCGAGGTGGCAGACACTCCATCCGCCGCCGACTGCTTCTTCCCCGACTATTCCGAAGGCTGGACCGAAGTTGCCCGAGAGCACCACTCCCGCGACGAGCGTCATAGCCACGACTTCGATTTCGTTGACTATATTAGAAATAAGTAACCAAGTGTATAAGGGCCATTTCACTGTCCCTTGTGCACTTATATTTTTCTTAATATCTCATTTATGCACCCTATCAGATAGAACGGGATGTTGATAAGGCGGAATATTTTGCCCGAGGGCGTTTTTACAGTGTCAACAGAATAATTGCCCGACCAAATCCTTATGGCAACGTCTTCGTGAGACATGTCCATAAATACCTGTATGGAGCGTAGATGTGCGTTAGTGCCGTTCTTCACTTCAATAGGGATAATCCTTGAATCATATATATATATGAAGTCCATTTCCGCACCGTTGTTGGGACGCGACCAATAGGCACGTCGCTGTCCCACCTTGTCACTCAATGCCAACAGTTCTTGAGCCACCACTTGCTCTGCTATTCTTCCGCGCCATACGTCGAGAATGTCCTTTGCTCCGATGATGTCCTTGCGAATGCCAGCCTGATAGTTGACAATACCAGTGTCAAACCATATCAGTTTCGGCTTACGTCTTGTCTCGGGTATGACAGGTAGTATGGGTGATGAGGTTGGATAAACCAACTCCATAAGCATGGCTTTCTCAAGTAGGCGGAACGCCTCGCCAACCTCTCGCGACTGATAGGAAGACTTGGCAAAGTTCCCTAATGTGATTGCCTCGCCGGCTTCACCCCAACCATAGGAAAGGATGAAGCGCACGACTTCGGTGAGCTTGTTGCCTCTGACGTATTTTTCCACATCGTCCTTGTAGGCAGTCACGAGGGTTTCGAAATAAGTGTCAAGCGCCAGAATGTCTTTGTTCTTTGAAAAGGCATCGACTATCTCAGGCATTCCTCCCACAAGCATATATTGCTGGAAAAGATTCATTAATTCGTTGTGGAATGGTGCCGACATTTCGGGTGACGCGGATAGAATGACTCTAAGGTTGCCCTTTCCTAATGCTCCAAGAAATTCGAAGAAGGAACACGGGCGAAGGGCCATATATTGCACTCTGCCCACAGGAAAACTGACTTTCACGTCAATTAGATTTTCAAGCAACGAACCCGCGGCAATGACGTGCAGATGGGGAAGCTCCTCATAAAAATATCTGAGTCGGGCAATGGTTTTGGGTGAGTTCTGTATTTCGTCGATAAACAGTAGGGTGTCTCCCTTGAGGTTTTCCTTGCCTTTTGACGCATAGAGCATTGTCTCCAGGTTTTCCATTGAGATTTCCATCTCCATCACATTGCGGTCCTGGTTTTGCTCCATATTATAGTAGAGATAGTTGGCATAGGTCTTGCCAAATTCATTCACTATGGTGGTTTTCCCTACTTGGCGTGCGCCACGTAGTATCAGGGGCTTACGGAAGTCGCTTGACTTCCATTGCTCAAGTCGATGTATGATGTCTCTATTGAACATATTCTTAATCGTTTTTTTTCGCCGGCAAAGATACTGAATAATAATTAATTATGCAAGCATTTCTGTGTTTTTGTCGCAAATCAGGGGCAAAAACATGTAGAATTTGTCGCAAATCAGGGGCAAAATCATGTAGAATTTGTCGTAAATCAGGGGCAAAAACACTTGGCATTTGTCGCAAATCAGGGGCAAGGCAATGTGGACCAACGAACTTGGCGCGTTTTTACCAACGAACTTGGCGTGTTTTCACCAACGAACTTGGCAAGTAAACATACGTTGTTAGGTCGTTTCAAAGTAGAAAAAATGATGCTGTGGAATAAAAAAGTTGCCTAAAAGTTTGGCAGTTTCATTTTTATTTCTTACTTTTGCCCCCGACTTCCGTTCATTGCTGCAAAGCGAGCATCGAAAGTGTTCGGTGTTTCGGGGGTTACTATTTATGGGAAAGCGTTTATCTCGCTTTGTTTCTGACTTTCCGAAATCTGGTAAATTTCTATGTATGGTCAGCACATTGCAACGATAGATGCTCATGTAGCAGTTTATACATGATTCTGTGTGCAGAAGGTGGACTATTTTTATGTCTTCACTTATGTGCTAAAGATAATTATATAAACTCAACTGCGTGGGTTCTGCGTTGCCTGTCAACCATACAGGGTATACCAGAACCTCGGAAAGTGGGACAGGCAGAGTCAGGTTCCACGCATTTTCATTTATAGGTTCACTATCAATATTTTAAAAATCTGCCGACTCCGAGAACCTATAGGCAACCTAAAAACAAACAAATTATGAAATTAAAACAGTTTTTAATCGCCGTCTGCATCGGCACGATGTTTGCGGCTTGTAGTAGCGAGGAAACACCGACTCAAAATTCAGGAGGCGTTCCAATCAATTTCACTGCAAACATTCAAAATTTAGTTCCTTCTGTAGTTACGCGAGTTGCGGATGGAACTGATGGTATGGTGACTACAAGTTTCCCTGAGAATTCTGAAATACGACTTGGAGAAGGTAATCCTGGGACAACCGATTCTTACATTACGAATTCTTCTTCAAGTTGGACATATACATCTTCATCAGACAAGCAGTATTTGCCATATGATAAAGATAGTAAAAGAATAGTTGCTTTTTTCCCAGCTCCCACATCATCAGTCAGTGGTATTGTAAATATTCAGGGCGGCAATGTTTCTGTTTCTTCAGATCAGTCGAGTATCGATAATTATAAAAGTTCCGATTTGCTTGGTGCAATAGCCACAGTTACAAAAGATAATGTTGAATCTGTTTCCTTAAATTTCAAACATCTTTGTTCAAAAGTTATCGTTAACGTAAAAAATGGAAGTGGTAATGTTTCTGGATATACAATTACGATGAAAAATATCTATACTACAGCTGCTATGCCTTTATCGGGAGGAAACTTTACTTTTATGACAAACTATTTTCAAAATAATGGCTCTGTAAAACTTGGTGTATCTTCCTCTACAGAAGGTCAAGCGGCAATTATCATTCCTCAAACAATAGCCCAAGATGTTGAACTATTTGAAGTTACAAAAGATGATGTCACATATACATTTACTACAACTGAGAGTATAACATTGAAATCTGGTTACTCTTATACGTTTGATTTGAAATTTGAAAATACTGAAATCGGATTTGGTAGTGTTACCATTAGTAATGATTGGGGAACAGATCCTGATAAATCAACACCTATAGAAGGAACTTTGTCAGAAAAGACAACATAACAGTATTCATTTGATTTAAACCTCCGTGAAGGTCAGTCGTTGGGAAGCGTTCCGTGGCTGACCTTCCTTTTTTTGCTACTCGAATAAACTGCGGCAATGGCTAGGGGTGCGGGCGTCTCGCCCGCACCTCGCCTTTGTGGTGATATTAAAAGCGGTATTTCGGTGGGTAGTGCGCAAGGTGCGGG
>CAMAGM010000076.1 GCA_945833995.1 uncultured Prevotella sp. | reverse complement strand
CAAGACCCCAACATTAAAAGTGTTGTGCTCTACCGACTGAGCTAGCGGATCTCCCTTAGTACTTTAAAAGGGCTTTTGCCCAAAAGCGGTTGCAAAGGTACTGCTATTTTTTCATTCCACCAAATTATTTGGTGACTTTTTGCTCTTTGCAGCGTTTTTTTTAGTTTTCAGCTGGTTTTTCAAGTCGCTCAGGCTCCTCTTTTGTCACGTACCTCTTATAATAAGCAATGAGAAGAGTGGTGAGTGGAAGGGCGATGATAAGTCCAATGAAACCAAGCAACGCGCCCCAAACGGAGAGCGAGAGAAGCAGAATGGCGGGGTTGAGCCCCATAGCCTTGCCCATGATCTTTGGCGTGAGCACCATGTCGGTTATCAGCTGCACTACAATGAACACCACGAGCGCCGAAAGCAGTATGACCCAAAAGTTCTGACCAGTGTCGGCTGCCTTTAGACCTGCGAGGAAAGCCATAGGAATGAGTCCGAAACCGTGGACATAGGGAACGAGGCTGAGCAATCCCATGAGTATGCCAAGACCTATAGCCATTGGGAAACCTATGATGGTGAAGCCTATGCAGAACAGTATGCCGATGCAGAGAGCCACGAGACCTTGACCACGGATATAGCTGTCGAGCTGTTTCTCCACGTCGTCCATCAGCGAGCGCCAGAATGGGCGGTTTTTCTCTGGAAACATCCTAATGAAGCCCGCTGAGAGCACCTCGTAGTCGAGAAGGATGAAGAAAAGATAGATGAGCGTCACGAACGAGGCAATGATGCTCAGTATGACATTCGCAGTCTCGGTTATCACGGCAAAGAGCTTAGGCATTGCATTGCGTATTGCCTCCGACACCTCCTTGTTACGGAAGAAACGCTGTATCTCATCGCTGTTCTGGTCGAGCCATTGGCGTATGGTCAGTGGGAAATTGCGTATGTGGGTTGTCTCGTGCAAATAGCGGGTCACAAGCTCGCCCAGCTTCTCAAACTGCTCTATCATCGGCGGAATGATAAGATAGATGATGCCACCAATCACACCCAATACCATGATGAGCGTCACGATGATGGCAAGAGCCCTTCCTGGCACCTTCAGCTTCTTTTGTACAAAGACGACGATGGGGTAGAGCATGTATGCCAACAGCCATGCGATGAAAAACGGCAGCAAGACACTGCTGAGATAGTTCACCACGAAAAGAATCGCACCAATGAGCAATGCAGTAAGCATTCCACGGACGAAACGGTCGAAAGTTATCGTTTTCTCTAACATATTTAATTATTTTCTCTCCTCATTTCTCACTCCTCTCTCCTCACTCCTCTCTCCTTCATATAGCACTCCCTGCACAAAGGCTCATACTCATGCATCTCGCCGAGCATCACACGCTTGTCGCCAGCAACCTTGCGGTGGCTTACGTAGGCGAGCGACCCGCAGCGGACACAAATGGCATGAACCTTCTGGACATCGTCGGCAATGGCACAGAGGGAAGGCATCGGACCGAAAGGAACGCCCCGATAGTCCATGTCCAA
The DNA here is from genome assembly GCA_945833995.1 of uncultured Prevotella sp. Classification (GTDB taxonomy): domain Bacteria; phylum Bacteroidota; class Bacteroidia; order Bacteroidales; family Bacteroidaceae; genus Prevotella. The sequence continues at coordinate 12,415 of CAMAGM010000076.1, read as the reverse complement.
ACCTGCCACGATGACACGCACGCCACGGTTGGCAAGCTCGTTGCACACTTCGACGAGACCCATGTCGAAAAACTGCGCCTCGTCAATCCCGACAACATCAATGTCGGAAGACATGAGAAGAATCTGCGCCGAAGAGTCGATGGGCGTTGACATGATAGCAGTGCTGTCGTGGCTCACCACCTCCTCGTCGGAGTATCTCTTGTCTATGGAAGGCTTGAAAATCTCTACCTTCTGGTGGGCGAACTTCGCCCTACGCAAACGTCGTATAAGCTCTTCGGTCTTGCCGGAGAACATCGACCCGCACACCACTTCAATTCTTCCGGGGCGGCGTGCTTCCCCTGTTAAGTTTTCTATCATTTGGGCACAAAATTACAAATTGGTATTAAATTATGCAAAGTTTTTGGCGTTTTTTTTCGCAGTTTGGCGATATTTCACTACATTTGCCACAATTATGGGCACATTATACATCATACCGACCCCCGTGGGCAACATGGAGGACATCACATTGCGAGCCATCAGAATCCTAAAGGAGGCTGACCTCGTACTTGCCGAGGATACCCGCACATCGGGCATACTTCTGAAACATTTCGACATACAGAACCACCTCGTGTCGCACCACAAGTTCAACGAGCACGGCACGTCGGCGGGAATTGTCGAGCGGCTGAAGGCAGGGCAGAACATTGCCCTGATAAGCGATGCGGGAACTCCGGGCATAAGCGACCCCGGCTTCTTCCTCACCCGTGAGGCGGCAAAGGCTGGCATAGAGGTTACATGTCTGCCAGGAGCCACGGCTTTCGTGCCAGCACTCGTAATGAGTGGCTTGCCATGCGACCGATTCACCTTCGAGGGTTTCCTTCCCCAAAAGAAAGGTAGGCAGACAAAGCTCACCGCCCTTGTGGAGGAGAAGCGCACCATGGTGTTCTATGAGTCTCCCTACCGCCTATTGAAGACGCTACAGCAGTTTGCCGAGTTTTTCGGAGCGGAGCGACAGGCCTGCGTCTGCCGTGAGATATCCAAAGTGCACGAGGAGGCAGTACGCGGCACTCTTGCCGAGCTCGTAGCCCACTTCACGGAGAAGGAACCAAAGGGCGAGATAGTCGTTGTCGTTGCCGGCAACAATATATAATAATGTCATTTACAGTTTAGGAATTAAAAATATTGAGCTTATGAAAAAGATAATGTTATTAGGTTTGTGCATGGCTGCAATGGTAGCCTGCAAGCAGGAGAAGCCAAAGGCAGATTTGGCTTTGGTTCAACAGCGTGACTCGCTCAACCAGGTTATTGCCCAAAAAGACAATGAGATCAATGACATGATGTCAACGATGAACGAGATTGAGGAAGGTTTCCGCGAGATATCGGAGGCAGAGAACAGAGTGAGCATAGCCAAGGACGGCGAGGGAGCCAACAAGCAACAGCGCATACGCGAGAACATGCAGTTCATCCAGCAGACGATGAAGCAAAACCGTGACCTCATCAACAAGTTGCGCCAGCAACTCCGCGAGAGCTCGTTCAAGGGTGAGCAGCTGAAGCGTGCCATAGAGAACCTCGCGCAGCAGCTTGAGGAAAAGAACCAACAGATACAGCAACTCCGCGCCGAGCTCGATGCCAAGGACATACACATACTTGAGCTTGACGAGAACATAGCCAACCTAAATACCGACGTGAGCAACCTCACAGCCGAGAGCTCACGCAAGACAGAGACAATCAACGCGCAGGACAAGGAACTCAACACCGCATGGTTTGTGTTCGGCACAAAGAGCGAGCTGAAGGAGCAGAACATATATGTAAAGGGCAAGGTGCTCCAGTCAAATTTCAACAAGGAATATTTCACCAAAATCGACATCCGTGTTGACAAGGAGATAAAACTCTACTCCCGCTCAGCCGAGCTCCTCACCGCCCATCCCTCAAACAGCTACACCCTGCAGCGTGATGCCAACAAGCAGTACATATTGCGCATCACCAATCCCCAGCAGTTCTGGAGCACAAGCAAATACTTGGTTGTATTGGTAAAATAGAACAGAAATATATAAAACGGAAAAAAGGAGCTTGATGCTCCTTTTTTCGTTTTTGTCGGGATGACTGGACTTGAACCAGCGACCTCACGCCCCCCAGACGCGTGCGCTAACCAACTGCGCTACATCCCGTACAAAGCCTTGCCCTTTGGGTTAAGCGGGTGCAAAGGTATGCATTATTTGCGATATATGCAAGCTTTTGAGCATATTTTTTTCATTTAGCCATTATTTGCATGTCTTTTCTTGGATATACGGAATAAAATAATTACTTTTGCAGAGTAAATGAAACGTAAAAAATAGATTTATTATATGCAATATATCATTACAGCACCTGCGGCACTGAACTGCAACGTGAAACTGCCAGCCTCAAAGAGCATCAGCAACAGAGCGTTGATAATAAGTGCGCTGGCAGGAAGACACCAATTACCAGACAACCTCTCAGACTGCGACGACACGGAGGTAATAGTCCGGGCGCTGAGAGACAACCCAGAGACAATAGACATAAAGGCGGCTGGCACTGCCATGCGCTTCATGACAGCCTATCTTGCCGCCACGGAGGGAGAACACGTCATTACTGGCACGGAGAGAATGAAGCACCGCCCCATTGCCGTACTCGTAGATGCACTGAGATTCATCGGTGCAAAGATAACATACGAGGGCGAGGAAGGCTATCCTCCACTGCGCATCAAGGGCAGACAGCTGAGAGGCGGGGAACTGCACATCAAGGGCAACGTAAGCTCACAGTATATCTCTGCCCTGCTGATGATTGGGCCTACGCTGAAAGGCGGACTGGAGCTGCACCTCGAGGGCGACATAATATCCAGGCCCTACATCGACCTCACGCTATGGATGATGAAGGAGTATGGGGCTGACGCGGAGTGGAGCGACATCAACGTAATAACAGTTAAACCAAAGCCCTACACTGAACGGAGTTATTTCATAGAGAACGACTGGAGCGCAGCCTCCTATTGGTATGAGATGATGGCGCTCAACGCCAGCACCGAAGACTCTATAACACTTGAGGGACTGCTTGATGGCAGCAAACAGGGAGACTCGATAGCCCGCTACCTTTTCAGCCTATTGGGAGTGAAGACGGCTTTCCTCGCACCAGAGGAGGGGAAGCCTCTCAGCATAAGGCTGAAATACTCAGGCCGCTCTGTGCCGCGCTTGGAATACGATTTCCTAAACTGTCCTGACCTCGCACAGACTTTCGTGGCGACCTGTGTAGCAAAGAACATTCCATTCCATTTCACGGGGTTGCAGACTCTGAAGATCAAAGAGACTGACCGCATAGAGGCGCTGAAGACAGAAATGCGCAAGTTGGGTTATGTGCTTGAGGACCGCAACGACAGCGAGCTATTCTGGGACGGCACACGCTGCGAGCCAGCCAACAGAGACGAGTTGAGCGTAGCCATAGACACCTACGAGGACCACCGTATGGCACTTGCGTTTGCTCCAATGGCATTCGTCAGAAACTATATAAGGATCAACAATCCACAGGTGGTTACCAAGTCTTATCCCCACTATTGGAGGGATTTGAGCAACGTTGGGTTTGAGGTGATTGATGATGAGTGATATTGGTAAATGGGAGCAATAATCATATTCATACTTATACTTGCCGTTGGCGGCATAGTCGTCGGAGGATTGCAGTTTTTCTTCTCGTCGAAGAATGATGGGCAGGTGGTAGAGAAACCCACTTGCTCAACATGCAACGGCGAGGACAGCCGCTGCGAGCAGGAATGTATGATGGAGGCTGCAACAAAACCCATAGAATATTATGACGACGAGGAACTCGACCGCTTCGCCAACCGTCCGTCCGACAGTTATACCGATGAGGAGGCAGAGGACTTCAGGGAGGTGCTCTACACCATGAAGCCCGATGACGTGAAGGGGTGGAACCGCAGCCTTATACTGCGAGGGATTAGTATTCCTGACCAGATTAAGGATGAAGTGGTCATCTTATTGGGGGAGTGAGGAGATATTAGGAGGCCCTGAAACTGACGTTTCTGGCACGGGGGCTGAGGGGAGCAACGTAAGATAATAACGAGATGTTTGAGATATTAAAATATACATTTTTCCAGAATGCCATTTTGGGTGGATTGCTCGCAAGTGTTCTTTGTGGGCTGGTGGGGACATATATCGTGACCAGGCGGTTGGTTTTCATCAGTGGCGGCATAACCCATGCCTCGTTTGGCGGTGTTGGTCTCGGAGTATTCTTTGGCATCAACCCCATTCTCTCTGCAATGGCATTCGCCATAGCCAGTGCCTGTGGAGTGGAATGGATGTCGGGCAAGCGGGCAGTGCGTGAGGACAGCGCCATCGCGTTGTTTTGGACGCTCGGCATGAGCGTGGGCATAATATGCTGTTTCCTCACACCAGGATTCATACCCGACCTTCCCTCGTTCCTTTTTGGCAACATACTTACCATCGGCACCTCGGATTTGGTCCTACTTTCCGTGCTTGCGACATTTGTGGTGGCGCTGTTCGTTCTTTTTGACGACACTATAATGAGCGTTGCTTTTGACCCAATATTCGCACGCACCCAAAACCTTCCTGTAAAAGTTATAGAATATCTGATGATGACCATAATTGCCATGACCATTGTCGCCACGTTGCGCCTTGTGGGCATAGTGCTCGCCATCAGTCTTCTGACCATACCCCAGATGACGGCAAACATATTTGTAAGCCGTTTCCGCCCAATGGCATGGCTCAGCGTGGTGTTTGCCGCCATTTACTGCATTGCCGGCCTCGCCGTGTCATACCTCCTCAACGTTCCTTCGGGAGCATCGATAATTTTTGTGTCGATTGTGGTGTATGGGGTGTTGAAGAGAGGTAAGAGGTGAGAGGTAAGAGAGATGTTTAAGCCGGATAAAATATTATGAGGAAAGGAACGAGAGCCATTTTTGTTTTGCTGCTACTGTTTGCAGCATTTTCTGCGCTATCGTCGTGTTCAACGCAGAAGAACACGGCGAGTAGCCGTTGGTGGCATTCGTTCAACGCACGCTACAACACTTATTTCAACGGAAGCCAGGCTTTCATAGAAGGATCGTTGGAGAAAGAGGCGGGACACGTGGACAACTTCACTGAACAACTGCCGCTATATCCTGCATCGACGAAGACAAGCAAGGACCTTGGCAAACAGAACTTTGACAGGGCAATAACGAAAGCCGAGAAAGCGATAAAACGCCACAGCATAAAACGCCGACCTGTGTGGGACAAGAAGCGGCGCAAGACCGAGCGCGACATCGAATGGCTAAACCGACGCGAGTATAACCCCTTCATCTGGAAGGCTTGGCTATTGCTTGGCAAGTCGCAGTTCCAGAAGGGCGAGTTTGAGGAGGCGGCGGCAACATTCTCATATATGGCACGGCTCTACGCCACGCAGCCCGCTATCAACGGCATTGCCCGCGCTTGGCTCGCAAAGAGCTACTCCGAGCTCGATTGGCTCTACGACGCAGAGGACGTGATAGTGAAGATGCGCCGCGACTCGATGGACTACAGAGCCGTGAAAGACTGGGACTATGCCTACTGCGACTACTACCTGCACAACGGCAACAGCAAGGAGGCGATAAAATACCTCAGCCGGGTGATAAAGCATGAGCGCCGACGCAAGCAGCGAGCGCGCCAATGGTTCATAATGGGACAACTGCAGGCTGCCGAGGGCAACCGCGAGGCGGCATACAAGGCATTCCGCAAGGTGGTGCGCATGAGTCCACCATACTTTCTCTCATTCAACGCGCGGATAGCAATGACGGAGGTGATGGCAGGCGGACAGTCGAAGAAGATGATAAGCCGACTGAAACGCATGGCTGCCTCCGACAACAACAAGGACTATCTCGAACAGGTGTTCTATGCCATAGGAAACATCCACCTGCAAAACGGCGACACACTGCGGGCCATTGCCGCCTACGAGGAAGGCAACCGCAAGGCAACACGAAGCGGCATAGAGAAAGGCGTATTGCTGCTCACACTGGGAAACATCTACTGGCAACGGCAACAATACGCTGACGCACGCCGCTGCTACGGTGAGGCGATAGGCCTCTTGGACAAAGACCGCCCCGACTATGAGGAGCTGGCGAACCGATCGGTGGTGCTCGACGAACTGGTGCCACATCTTGAGACAATACACCTTCAGGACTCGTTGCAATACCTTGCCAACGCCACGGAGGAGGAACGCAACGCCGCGATAGACCGGCAGATTGCGATAGTGAAGAAGCTTGAGAAGGAGGAGCGCGACCGGCAGCTCGACTCGGAGGCAGAACAGCAGCTGGTGCAACAGCAGGGCTCTGGCAACAACCAAACGAGCCAAAACACACAGACTCCCGTGGCAGGGCAGCAGGGGGCGGGGGCGTGGTATTTCTACAACCCTCTCTTGGTGAGCCAGGGCAAGGCGGCGTTTGAGCGGCTTTGGGGGAAAAGGGCCAATGCCGACAACTGGCAGAGGGCGAACAAGACTGTGGTGGAAACTGGTGAAGAGAAGAGTGAGGAGAGAGGAGAGAGGAGAGAGAATAGCGAGGCGGAGACGGGGGCTGAGGCTCTTGCCGCTGACGCGACAAGCACGGGGGCTGACGCCACGGGAGCGGATGGAGGAAAACAGGGGGCGGACAACAAGACGCGGGAGTATTATTTGGCGCAGATTCCGTTTACGGAGGAGCAGAGGGCGGCTTCGGACGCATTGCTTTCGGAGGCGCTGCTCTCGGCAGGCATCATAACGAAGGACAAGATGGAGGACTATGGGCTTAGCCGCAAGGATTTGGAAAGGCTTATTGCCGACTATCCTGACTACGAGCGCAACGATGAGACGCTCTACCACCTTTTCCTGCTCTACTCGCGACTGGGACTCGATAGCAAGGCCAGGCATGCGGTAGAACAGCTGAAGGCACGATGGGCTGAGAGCCAATACACTGCGCTGCTGACCAATCCCTATTACCTGACCGACGCTCGCTGGGGCGAGCACATTGAGGACTCCGTTTATGCCGCCACATACGAGGCATTCAAGCAAAACCGCTTTGACGTGGTAAGAGCGAACGTGAAGATAAGCGACGAGCGTTTCGAGCAGGGCTACAACCGCGCCCGGTTCATTTTCATCGACGCACTAACGATGCTGAGCGAGGGGCGCACCGACGACTGCGTAAGCCGCATGACAGAGGTGGTGGAGAAACACCCTACATCGGAGGTGGCGGAGATGGCGGGAATGATAGTAAAGGGCGTGCGGCAGGGCAGGCAGCTGCAGGGCGGAGCCTTTGGCATGGACGACGTGTGGTCGCGACGCACGATGATAGCAACCGCCGACACCACAGTGGCAGACACACTGAGCCGCGAGCTTGACACGCCACACGTGTTGATCCTGGCATTCCGCAGCGACTCGGTGAGCACCAACCAGATGCTATATGAGCTGGCACGATACAACTTCACCAACTTCCTCGTGCGCAACTTTGAGATAGAGGTTGAGGGCGACGAGGGCATCAGCCGACTCACGGTGAGCGGATTCCTAAGCTACGACGAGGCGGCACAATACCGCCGACAACTCGCCAGCTCGTTCCCACCCCTGAAGGAGTACGGCACGAGGCTGAGGCTCTACGTGGTGAGCGAGGCAAACCGCCAGTTGCTTGGCACCGCCTTCAGCTATGCCGACTACGAGCAGTTCTACGACAAGGAGCTGGCTCCGGTGAAGACTGCCGAGGAGGAACTGCTAAATGAGCCGACGGAGATAGAGGTGAGAGGTGAGGACGAAGATGGAGAGGTGAGAGGTGAGGACGAAGAGGTGAGAGATTTGCAAGAGAGTGAGGAGGAAGAATTGTTTGACTTTGAAGAAGATTTTTACAGATGAGAAATGGACTGCTACTTTGGGCCGACGACGAGATAGACCATCTCAAGGCCCACGTGATATTCCTTCAGAAGAAGGGCTACGAGGTGGTGACGGTGAGCAACGGACGCGATGCCGTGGCGCAATGCCAGGAACGCGCCTTCGACCTCATACTGCTCGACGAGATGATGCCCGGACTGTCGGGACTTGAGACACTGCAACTCATCAAGGAGACGCAGCCCAACGTGCCCGTGGTGATGGTGACAAAGAGCGAGGAGGAGGACATAATGAACCAAGCCATAGGCAAGAAGATTGCCGACTATCTGATAAAACCCGTGAACCCAAACCAGATACTGCTGTCGCTGAAGAAGAACATACACCACAAGGAACTGGTGGCTGAGGTGACGCAGATGGACTATCAGCAGAGCTTCCAACAGATATCGATGCAGATTGCGGACTGCCGCACGTGGCAGGACTGGACAGAGGTATATCGGAGGCTCGTACACTGGGAACTGGAGCTTGCCCAACTGCCGAAGCACGACTCGCCGCTACTCGACATTCTCACCATGCAGAAAGAGGAGGCAAACAACGGATTCGCCAAGTTTGTGATGAAGAACTACGCCTCGTGGATGGACGACATAGTGAAGCCCGGAAAGCACGCCGCCGACCGTCCGCTGATGAGCACGGAGGTGATGAAGACCACGGTGTTCCCTGCCTTGGACAAGGGCGAGAAAGTGTTTCTTGTGGTGTTCGACAACTTCCGCTACGACCAGTGGCGCATGATAGCCCCCGACCTGAGCGAGCTGTTCGACATCGACGAGCAGCTCTACTACAGCATCCTCCCGACAGCCACGCAGTATGCGCGCAACGCCATCTTCAGCGGACTGATGCCCGACAAGATAGCGCAGATGTTTCCGCAACTGTGGGTTGACGAGGACGAGGAGGAGGGCAAGAACCTGAACGAGGAGCCGCTAATACAGACGCATCTCGACCGCTACCGCCGACACGACACCTTCTCCTACAACAAGATAAACGACTCGGCAGCCGCCGAGAAGCTGCTGCAACGCTTCAACGAGCTGCAGCGCAACGACTTCAACGTGGTGGTGTTCAACTTCATCGACATGCTAAGCCACGCCCGCACGGAGTCGAAGATGGTGCGCGAGCTTGCCAACGACGAGAAGGCCTACCGCAGCATCACGCTCAGTTGGTTCCGCCATTCAGTGGTGTATGACTTCTTCAAGCGCATGGCGGAGAGCGGCTACCGAGTGGTGATAACCACCGACCACGGCTCAATACGTGTGACCCGCCCGGTGAAAATTGTGGGTGAGCGCAACACCAACACCAACCTTCGCTACAAGCTTGGGCGCAACCTTGGCTACGACTCGCGCGACATCTTCGTGGTGAAGGACCCACGGCGCATCCACTTGCCGCAGCCCAACGTGAGCACGAGCTATGTGTTTGCGCAAGGCGACCAGTTCTTCGCCTATCCGAACAACTACAACTACTACGTGCAATATTATAAAGGTACGTTCCAGCATGGTGGAATATCCATGGAGGAGGTGATTGTGCCGTTGATAGGGTTAGAGGTGAGAAATTTTGGAGGGTAGAGGGAAGAAGGTAGAGGGTAGAGAATTGTGAACTGCCATGAAAACAATGGAACAACAAATCTCTACCCTCTACCTTCTTCCTTCTACCCTCCCCAAAGATATGAACAATGAAAATATTTATAGAAGACTTATCGAAAATCCATGAGGTGGCGAGGGAGTTCGTTGCCAACATGGGCGAGAGCACGGTCTTTGCCTTCTATGGCAAGATGGGTGCCGGAAAGACTACTTTCATCAAGGCTGTTTGTGAGGAATTGGGCGTTGAGGATGTCATAACCTCACCTACATTCGCCATAGTGAACGAATACCGTTCGTCAACCACCGACGAGCTCATCTACCATTTCGACTTCTACCGCATAAAGAAGCTCGACGAGGTGTACGACATGGGCTACGAGGACTACTTCTACAGTGGCGCGCTCTGCTTCATCGAGTGGCCGGAACTGATAGAGGAGTTGTTGCCTGAGGATGCGGTGAAAGTTGAGATTGAGCATTGAGACAGTGCGGCAAGCTCGATTTGACAAGAAATCGCGAGCGAAACGTTCTCCCCGTCGGCGGGAACGTTTCGCTCGCGATTTCTAGCTTCTCCCCATCGGCAGGAACGTTTTGCTTCTAAACATTACCCCCCCCCCGTTGATGATTTGCAATCGAAGAATATGGAGAAACGGCTGCCCTTGCCGAGTTCTGACTTCACTTTTATGGTGCCGCCAAGGCGCAGGACGATAGCCTTGCAGATGGAGAGACCGAGACCGGTGCCCTGTTGGAACTCGTTTTTCTTGTAGAAGCGGCTGAAAACCATCTTGCGGTCTTCCTCCGAAAGGCCTATTCCCGTGTCCTCGACGTATAGTTCCACCTTGCCTGTGTCGTCGTGCAGTTGCCAGCCGAGCGTCACTGAGCCTTCCTTTGTGAACTTCGAGGCATTGGTGAGGAAATTGCCAAGCACCTGCTGTATGCGGCTGTCGTCGATGCTCACCATGGTGTCGCCCGCAGGCTGTTGCAGGCGGAAGTCCAAGTGGCTCGGCATCTGCACGGCGAAGGAGTTGTATTCCTTCTCCACAAGCTCGCGCACGGAGTAGTCCTTTATGACGAACTGCATCTCGCCCGATTCCACGCGCGAGAGGTCGAGAATGTCGTTTATCAGTTTCAGCAGCAGCTCGTTGTTGGTGTTTATCGTGTCGGCAAACATTTGCTTCTCCTCGGGCGAGAAGTCGGCGTCGGGCTGCAGTATGAGGTTTGAGAAACCTACGATGGCATTGAGCGGAGTACGTATCTCGTGGCTCATGTTTGCGAGGAACGACTCCTTCAGCGTTGCCTCCTCTGCCATGCGGCGCGCCTCCTCCAGTTCTCGCTCTCGCTCTTTCAGCTCGTCAATCTTCATCAGCATGCCATAGGAGCGCAGGTATTTCCCGTCGGCATCCATTATTCCCTTTCCTCGCAGCAGATACCAGTGGAAAGTGCCGTTGCCCGCAAAGTCTGCCTCAATCTCGGAAGTGTATTCCTCTCCGCCGTTCACCATTTCCACTCCCTTGGCGTAGGTCTTTCGGCTGTCGGGGTGCATCATTCGCATGAAGTCATCGACGTATATCGGGTGCGGCGTCATGCCATAGTGTGTCCAGAAGGTGTCGCTTATCGTAATTTTCTCTCCCTCCCTTTCCCATGCGAAGGTCTTGCTGTTTGCCACCGCCATGTTGAAGAGCGTGTTCTCGCGCTCCACCCTTCGCTGTGCCACGCGCCTCTTGCGGCGCTCCTTCTGCAAGAGCCAGAGCAGGAACGAGATTAGCACCAGTGCCACGAAGGCACCGGAATAGGTGGAGAGCAGGTAGAGCTTGGGATGTCGGTCGCTCCACGTGAGGTTTATCACGTTGAAGCCCTCTGGCAGCGTCTCAAGCGTAAAGCCGTTGCGCTTCGCCACCTCCCAGTCGATGTAGTAGTCCTTTTTCGAGGTCTCGACCTTGAAGCTTTTCGGGTCTGCCCCGTGCAGTATTTTCGAGGCTCGCGTAGCCACCTCGCGCGCTATCTGCGGGTAGGGCGCGAAATATCCGCCGATGAAGTTTCTGTCGTGGTTGCCAAAGTCGGCTCCGATGGCTGTCATCATCGCCTTCGAGCCGTTCATTCTGATCATCGCCAGCGCCTCGGTGTCGTATTTCATCTGAATGTAGGTCATTCCGCTATATCGGCGCATGACGAAGATGAAGTTGTTTGCGCCGAGCGAGTCGCGCTTCTCGTGCATGGCAGTGTTGGAGGCGAGGTCGCGTAGCGAGAAAGGCGTGATGGAATAGATGCCCACGGGCTGTGTGCGTATGTGGTAGATGGAGTGGAGCCAACCCATGTTGTCGAGAATGTCGGGCACTCCGGATATTTGCTCGTTTATGAGCCGGCGCGTACACTTGTCGAGATACGTTGCGTCGAGCAGTGTGTAGGTGGCGTAGTTTCTTGTGAGTGCGTAGGAGGCATGTATGTTTGCCACCGCATCCACTGAGTCGCGGAAGCCAGTGTAGTTGGGAAACTTGTCGAGCAGTTTCTGGTTTGGATATAGCACTCCGCCGAACACCACGGGCAGGGTCTTCACTATGTCGGTGCCCGTAATCATCACCGAGTAGGATGCCTGGTCGCCAATGGTTATGAGCAGGTCGGTGTTTGCCTGGTCCACCTCCTTGTTCAGTATCCGCTTCGCCTCAGCCACCTCGTGGTCGTGGTCCCAGCGCTCGCAGCAGAGATAGCTGTAGGAGATGCTCACCTTGTCGCCCAGCTTGTCGAACTGGTCCTCTAATGCCTTGCGCATGTCGTCGTAGCTCGCGTCGCCTTTCTCTTGCGAGAAGATGACGTGGACGTGGAACTGCGGCTGCTTCTTGCATGCGAGGATTGAACCGAACACTATAGCCACCACTGCCAGGAGCGACAGCACTATGCCTGAAATGCGACTTACTTTTTTCATTTTGCCTTGAAGAATACTGAGAACCGGCTGCCCTTGCCAAGTTCTGATTTGACTTTTATTT
>CAMAGM010000075.1 GCA_945833995.1 uncultured Prevotella sp. | reverse complement strand
TTGCACGCTGTGCCTCAAGCACCTTGCGGCTCATGGCTGCCGCCGACATAACGGGATATTTCACATGCGAGAAGAACGCGTCCTGAAGATTGTCGGGAATGGTGGATTCGATGTCCGCGAGTGCCGACGTCACACTGCGCCACTGGCTTAGATAGCGGTCGAGCTCGCCTCCGAAGGCGGTGAGGCTGAATTCCGTGTCGGCCACAGGCGACCAGCCCCTATGGTATTTCTTCTTGTCAAGCTCCACCTGTGTCCATCCCATAAACTCTGGCTTGCGTATGGTTGTCAGTCGATAGAACTCCTGCATCACGGGAAGCAGCCTTTCGCCAGCCTTCTGCCCAAACTCGCGGCAAAGCCACTGCGAGAGATGGCAGTAGAGAGTTGACGGACCAATGGCATCGATATTCCATGCCATGTCGAGAAAGAGTTCGAGGTCGTATGCGGCGGTCTTCATGTCATGCACATTCACGATCCATAGTCGGCGCACGTTGTGGTCGTATGCCTCGCGCATCTCGTTGTAGATAAGTCCCGGCTGTGTTGTGGAAAGCCACATATAGTCGTGCGGTCGTCCCCAATAGCTCAGGTGGTAATACACTCCACCGCCGCCACTGCGCCTCTGTTGCAGCGAGTCGCTCAGTCGGGTCATGTAGCCATAGTTGTCGTCGCACCATGTCAGTGTCACGTCATCGGGCAGCCGCAAGCCGTTCTCCATCACCTGCAGCACCTCCTTGTAAGGCACGAACTGCTGCGGAATGTCCTCCACACGCCTGCTGACATATTTGCCAAGCAATCCGCGCTGGTCGTCAATCACTTGCTGCAACGCTGCGGTCTGCTCGTCGAGGTCCTTGCCCACTCCTGCCATTCCGCTGTCGTGTATGCCACGCATACCTATTGTATATATGTTCTCATACTTGCCAGTTTCCTTCAATCGCTCTATCCAGTAGTTCTGTACGCCCTCCTTGTTGGTCATGTAGTTGTACTCGCCACGCTCGTCGGTCTTCCATTCACCGACGTTGTTGCGCATCATAGGCTCACAGTGTGACGTGCCAATGGCGATGCCGCAGGAATCAGCTACTTCCTTTGCTCCGGGAATGGTGAAGAAAGGCGACGACATACCGTGCATTCCAGGCCAAATGGCATTGGCACGCAGGCGCATCAGCAGCTTGAATATCTGCTTGTAGGTCTTTGTACTGATGAATCCCGGTTGCCCTGGTGAGTAGTTGCGCCAGCTCCAAGGCTGTAGTGTCCAGTCCTCGTCGTTGAGGAATATTCCGCGGAACTCCACCGAAGGGCTTTGCAGCGTGTTGAAGTCCTCGCTCACTGTCAGTCTGCGTTTCCTTGCGGGTGTGACGTCAGCCCACCATTTCCATGGCGACACGCCAGCCATCCGCGACAGCTCAAGTATGCCGTAAGCCGTGCCTCTTCCGTCGCTTCCCGCAACTATCAGTTGTCCGTTGTGTGTCTTGACCTGAAAGGCATCCTTTGTGCGCTTCAGTTTCTCAAAGTCAATGCCTGCTGCCTTGAGCCATTTCGTTGCGCCCTTGTCTTTGTCCATCTGCACGATGCGCACCTTTGCGTTGTCGTGTCCCACTCGGGAGATTGGGGCTCCCGTAACGTCCTTCATGTCCTCGCCCCACATCTGCATGGCGGTCACCACCACCGGCGACACGTTCTTGCTCAACGAGTAGCCGATATGGGCTTCGCCGTCGTACCAGCAAAACTCGTTGTTTTGGAAAATGATATCGTTTCTGAGAAGAAGGTCGAAGACCCTATTACCGAATAATTCCGCACCATTATTGTCAAAATGGATGTTGTCGGCAAGCAATGTGGCATCGGTGACATCGACGACATGGAAGTTTGTGTCTTCCTTTGCCAGTCGATATAGCGCGTCAACAACCTTTTGGTTGTATCCTCGTCCTTGTTTTGCATAAGTGCCGCATACAACAGGCAAATTGGCATATTTTTCCTTGCCGGTCTTTTTTACGAGATAGTTGCGCACGTATGCCACCACATCATGCAGGTTGGCATAATAATTATCGGATTGTGCGGCGTCGCTCTCTCCCTGATGCCATAACATTACCTTTATGTCATATCCTTGAGGCAGTTTGCTCAGTTGCTTGTCTATGCAGGCTCCGATATTTTCGGTGAATGCTTTCAGCAATGATTTTCCTCCTTTGTCCGATGCGGTATTTGCAGATAGCCATTTCGGCTCAGCGCACCAATGCATTTGATGGCGACTCTTGCATTGAGGGTCTATGCTTGTCCCACCGAGTGATTCCTTTATCACATAAAACGGTTCTTTCAGCAGTTGTTCGATTTTGTAATATACAATTGCGTCAAAGCCCCATTTATCATGTTGCTTCATTCCTTCAATCCATGGAACGAATGGTTTGAAAACTCCATTGCCGGAATATTCTCCACTGCCATAGCTCCATTGGCAGTAATTATATCCGTTGTCCTTGATATATTGCGGCAAAAGGTCATTTGACACTCTGCCGTCGGCATTGCTTTGCCCAGCGGTGATAATGACCGTAGCAGGATTCATTCTTTCTGCTTTTGCCAATGTTGCATGTGCTGTCAGCAGCATGAACATACATAATAGATATTTTATTCTTTTCATCTTTTTTGATTGATTTTAGTCATATTTTGGTTGCAAAGATATGGTAATCGGTTGAGAACGAAGGTTAAGATTGTGCCGATAAGGGTGAAACGTGTTTCAATGCGGTGTTTGAAACATTATTCCGCTATTTTGCAACATTATTCCCCTGTGCGTAGTCTCCTGGCAGCACGCCGAACATCTCCTTGAAACAACGGGAGAAGTATTTCGGGTCGTTGAAGCCCACGCGGTATGCCAGTTCGCTGACGCGAATACTGTTGGATGCAGAGAGAATACGGCATGCCTCATTCATGCGGATGTCGCGGATGAAGGCAGACGTGGTCTTGCCTGTCATTTCCTTCATGCGGCGGTGAAGCGTGGTGCGGCTCGTTGACAGCTCGTTGGCAAGCAGCGGCACGTCGAAATCGCAGTCGGACAAATGTGACATCACCACTGCCGTTGCCTTGTCAACAAATTCACGCTGCTGGTCTGCCATCTCCACGGCAATGGGAGCGGACTGTGCCGAGGGCGGCACTGTATGGACAATGGATTTCACTCTCCGTCGCCTGTATAGGGCAAAGGCAGCACTGCAGACGAGAATGGCTGCCACGGCACAAGCTATCCACCAGTAGGCTTGTGGCTCGTCGGTCCTGACGTTGCGGTGCATGCTTTCGAGTTCAGAGCCTGACAGACTGATGACCTCCGACCCAACATTGACAAGCAGTGAACTGTCGGCAGCCACGCTCAAGTCGGTGACGATGTCGCCTGGCAGTTGCAGCTGCTCGTGAACAGACACGAAGCAGTCCTTCGCGATGTCGTAGATGCAGAGTCCCATTCCGTCGGTGCCAACCCATCTGCGCCCTGCCTTGTCGTGGCAGAACGACGTGGGATTGCCTATCGGGAAGTTGCCATCGTCGAGGGAATAGCGGTGGAAAGTGCTGTCGCAGCGTATCATGCCGTCTGCCGTTGCCGCCCAAACCGTTCCCTCACGGTCCTCTGCCAGGAAATAGATTTCCTCGCCAAGGCATTTTGGGACGTTTGGCATGTCTGACAGCACACGGTCTTGTCCGTCGTAGGTGCGTATTCCTATGCCAAGGCGTGTGGCTACCCAAAGGTTGCCCCGCGAGTCCTCAATGGCGTGGTGCACGAGGTCGTGGGGAATGAACATGTCGCCGCCACGGCGTGAGAGATGTCGCTCTATCTTTCCCTTGTATGATATGTAAAGTCCTGCATCGTGCATCGGGATGGCAACCCTTCCGTTCGACAACAGCGACAGACGATAGGGGCGAAGCGTGGGAAGCAGCATCACAGGCTGCGACGACTGTGCCGACCTATATTCCACTCCGTAGTTGCGTGGCTCCCATTTCCCGTTCTCCTTGTCTGTCAGCACTTGATAGTGTGGCACGTCCTCCTCCTTCTGAATCTTGCCTGCCGCCGACGTGGTGTAGAGCCCGAAGCCTTTTGTCGCAGCCCATAGGTCGCCAGCGCCATCAATGCAAACGCCCAGCACCTCGTCGCCAGCGAGCAACGGTTTTCTGCCCTCAACGAAGAGTCCCTTTCGTGTTCCGGCAAACAGCCGTCCGTCTTTCTCCGCTATGCTATAGACACAGTCTGACGGCATGTCGCCGCCAGCATATTGCGCGGCTATCTGCCACAATCCGTTTCCGTCAGCCGCCAATTGGCACAAGCCTTCGTTGAGAGTCCCTATCCATAGCCGCTTTAGGCGGTCGTAGTGCAGGGCCAATATCGTCTTGCTGGCAATGGCGCTGGGCAAGGCTACAGGCTTGAAGCCGCGGCTTGGGGAATAAGTGAAAAGTCCCTTGCCCCAAGAGCCTATGAGAATGTCGCCGTTTGGCATCTCTGCCAGCGACTGTATGTTCACGTCGTCAAGTCCAGCGCCAACCATCTGCCTCGTTGCCTCGTCATATCTCATCAGCCCTCTTATCAGTCCCGCATAAACATTACCATCGTGTGTTACGAGCAACTCGTTGACCCTCAGCTCTCGCTCCTTGCCAAGTTCCATGCGCACCACTCGCCCCGTGTTCTTGTCGAGGCGGCACAGTCCGCTCTCCGTGCCTATCCACAGCCGCTGCCTAAAGTCCTCGCACACGCTGATGACATTATTGCACGGCAGAAGTTCGGGAGTGAACAGGTTGGAGCGATAAACGCGCAGCTTGCCATCGGCATAGCGCACCAATCCCCTGAAGGTGGCAATCCACATAGTGCCCTCACGGTCCTCATACACTTGTCGGACTTGGCTGGTGGGCATACGCTGTCCTGTGGAGAAAGGGCACAGCCTCTCCACCTCATCGGCTGCCGACACGCGCGCTACAAAGCCAAGGAGCATGGCAACCAACAAACAAGCCAATTCGGCACTAAACGGCACAGTCTTCTCTCCCATTTGTTTTAGACAATTAGTGAATATTGGTGCAAATTTACTAAGTAAATCCTATATCACCAAATTTTCAGCCTATTAATTGGCTGTATGCTCATTTTAACGAAAATGTAACACGGAGAAAGCATGAGTTTCAAAAAAATATGCCTATCTTTGCAGCGCAATATTAAAAATGTAACAGATATGACAAACAACAAGAGAATACTTGTGGTTGACGACGAACAGGACTTGTGTGAGATTCTGAAATTCAATCTCGAGACTGAGGGCTATGAGGTGGAGACGGCAGACTCGGCTGAAACGGCACTGACGCTCGACCTTACCTCGTTTGACTTGCTGTTGCTCGACGTGATGATGGGCGAGATGTCGGGATTCGCACTCGCAAAGCACCTGAAGGCGCAGGAGGAGACGAAAGACCTGCCAATAATATTCCTCACGGCACGCGACACGGAGAACGACACCGTAACGGGATTCAACCTCGGTGCCGACGACTACATCTCCAAGCCATTCTCAATACGCGAGGTGATGGTGAGGGTGAGGGCTGTGCTGCGGCGCACGGCGAAGGAGAGCGACGAAAGGCAGCCATCGACACTGAGATATCAGGGACTGGAGCTGAACCTCGACAACAAGACGGTGAGCATCGACGGCGAGCAGATTCCGTTCACAAAGACGGAGTTTGAGATTCTGCACACGCTGCTTGAGGAGAGCGGCAGGGTTTTCTCGCGACAGGAGCTGATAAACCGCATCTGGCCGTCGGACGTGCTCGTGCTGGACAGAACCGTGGATGTGAACATAACAAGACTGAGAAAAAAAATCGGACGTTTCTCAAAGTGCATCGTAACACGTTTGGGATTCGGGTATTTTTTTGATGCGTGACAATGAAAAAACTTACCGTTGGCAAACGACTGTTTTGGGGAACACTGTCGCTGTTCCTGATTTTCGCAGTACTCTTCATCGTGTTCCAGCAACAGAGGGAGAAGGAGTACAAGGTGGAGATGCTGAACCTTCACCTGCAAGACTATAACTATAGGCTTGGCGACTTGCTCGACGACAATGCCTTAAGCGAGGAAGCACTTGAAAAATATGTGAAAAACCATTACGTCCCGCAATTGCGAGTGACCATAATAGACCGCGAGGGAAAAGTGGTGTACGACAACAAACGCAAGGACTACCGCAACTTCGGCAACCACCTGAACCGCATGGAAGTGGCAGAGGCAGTGAGGCGAGGCAGCGGATTTGCCATCAGCCGTGAGAGCTCTACACTGAGGGGCGACTTCTTCTATTCGGCAACCTACCTCAAGGAGAAGAACATCATAATACGCTCGGCACTGCCGTACGACAACGACCTCTCAAAGTCGCTGCGCGCCGACCAACACTACATTTGGTTTGCGCTGCTGACAATGGCAATACTCTCGTTGATGCTTTATAGGTTCATCAGCCGACTCGACTCCAACATAAAGAAACTGCACATCTTCGCGCAACGTGCCGACCGAGGCGAGAGCCTTGAGACCGAAGACCTTGCCCAGTTTCCAGACGACGAGCTGGGAGAGATTTCGGAAAGCATAATAAAAATTTACAAACGACTGCAACGCACCAAGGAGGAGCAGAACGAGCTGAAACGACAGCTGACACAAAACGTGGCACACGAGCTGAAGACACCAGTGGCGAGCATCCAGGGCTATCTTGAGACCATAATGGAGAACAAGAACATAGGCGAGCAGATGCGATCGCAGTTCCTTGAGCGGTGCTACGCACAGAGCAAGAGGCTGACGAGCCTGCTGCGCGACATTTCGACACTCAACCGCCTCGACGACGCCACGGAGCTGATGGAGTTTGAGAAAGTGGATGTGAGGGCGATAATAGAGCAGATAGAGAAAGAGACCGCGCTGCAGATGGAGGAAAGACACATGACATTCAAGACCGAACTGCCCGAGCAACTCGTGATAGACGGTGCGCACGGCATGATATACAGCATTTTCCGCAACCTCACCGACAACGCCATAGCCTATGCCGGCGAGGGAACGACCATAAGCATAAGGGCGAGCCAAGAGGAGGAGGGCTGCTGGCACTTCAACTTCAGCGACAACGGAATAGGAGTGGAGAAAAAACACCTCGACCGACTGTTCGAGCGCTTCTACAGAGTGGACAAGGGACGCAGCAGGAAAATGGGCGGAACAGGTCTCGGACTTGCCATAGTGAAAAACGCCGTGCTGCTGCATGGAGGCTCAATAAAAGTGTCGAACAGACTTACAGGAGGCCTGCAATTTGACTTCACGCTCGCATAAATGGCACTGAATGGTAAAAAAAACGTAATTTTTTTCGCCGTCTCATTTTTTATACCTATCTTTGTGCGCAAAATAAACAAAATTATCTAACCTATGCGCATAAAACAGATTATAGCAACCTGCCTCTGTCTGCTGACTGCAATGGCGGCAACGGCACAAGACAGCCTGCCGCAGTTTGACACCGACGAGGACTCTCACGGATATGCCAGACCCTACACGTCGCTGAACCCATTGGTTTATGAGGACCTTTGGGACTTGGAGCCATACGCCTTCATCGACCAACAAGGCAAACCCGACGGATACAACGTGGAGCTGGTGAAGCTGATAATGAAGAAACTCGGAATACCATACGTCATAAGACTGAAGAGCACGCCGCAGAACTTCATCGACCTCAAGGAGGGCAAGGCTGACCTCACCATAGGTATGAAAGCCTTCTACCACGACGACTACGGACTCTACAGCAACAACGTGATAGCACTGTTCACACACAGCGTGGCAAGGGCACGCGACAAGGACATACAAGTGCGCGAGCTAAAGGACATTCAGGGCACTAAGGTGACAGTGCACGAGAACAGCTTCAGCCACAACCTGATGAAGCGGGAGGGAATGGGCGACAACGCCATTCCCACAAGGGACATGAAGGCGGCGCTGATGAAGCTGAACGAGACGGGCGAGGGCGCAGTACTGTGGAACACCATGACGATGAAGACAATCATAAACAAGTACAAGCTATCGAACATCAGGCTCACGTCGGTGAACATGAAATACGGCGAGTATCACTTCATGTCCAACGACTCGCTGCTGCTGGCACACATCGACAGCATCTACGACGAGATAACCACCAACGAGGAGATTTTGGAGACAAGGCGCAAGTGGTTCTACGACGAGACGGCGGACTCCGCCATTCCCGATTGGACATGGTATGTCATACACACGCTGACCGGTGTGTTCGTGGCAATGCTTGCCTACAACCTCTACTACCGTTTCCGCGAGCGCAGGGCACGAATGGAGAACGAGAGGCAGAAGACACAGCTGCAGCTGCTGTTGAAGTCGGGCAACTACCGCATCTGGACCTACGACCTTGAGCAAGGCAAGTTCCACAGCGTGAGCATAAACGGCGAGAGCCTCGACGAATACACGCCAACGGCGTTCTCTGTGTATTTCGACACTACCGACTTCGAGCGCATAATGGACTCTATCGACAAGGTTGCCAACATGGAGATAGCAAGCGACACCTTCACGGTGAAGTGCTACAGCCCAAACAACAGCGCGGTAATCCACTATTTCGACCTCAACATATCGGTGCTGCACGAGGAATATGGAGCACCGACACAGTTGCTCGGAGTGCAGACCGACAAGACTAACGAGCGCAACAAACTGATAAACACACGCAACAACCTGCTGAGGTTCCGCACCGTGTTCAACACGGCGCTGGCACAGATAGCCTACTACGACAAGAACGGAATAATGACCGACATAAACGACAGCGCATGCCAGACATTCGGCATAGTGAACAAGGAGGAGTTCCTGAAGTCGGGAATGCACATCTCGCAAGTGCCGGTGTTCCACCATCTGCAGAATGAGATAATCGACGAGCTGTGGGTGTCGTCGATTGTGGATTTCGACGAGCTGCGCCGCAAGGGTGAGCTGTCGGAATACTGGACGAGGCGCGGAGTGGTGTACTACGAGTTCACCATCATGCCAATCTACGACTCGAAGGGCAAGCTGATGTGCATAATGTCGGCAGGACGCGACATAACCGAGATAGCCACGCAGATGAACCGCGAACGCCGCCGCTCGAAGCGCATAGAGACAGCGTCGGTGGAGATAAAGAAATACGTTGACAACATCAACACCGCCCTTGAGGTGAGCGACACGCTGCTTGCCAACTACATAATAAAGACGAAGACAATGGAGGTGACATTCGACCTCCACAAGCCAAAGCAGATTCTCTCGCAGCTGCAGTGCGTACACCTGATAGACGCAAGCCAGACACGCAACGCCGCCCGCATAATGCTCATGATGGACAAGGGACGCATGGGCAAGTTCAAGGTGAGGCTGAAGACCAGAGCCCTCGACAAGGAGAAGCGCAACATCTACTACGAGCTGAACGCCGTGCCGATGAGAAACAGCGAGGGCGAGATAACACACTACTTCTGCCTCTGCCGAAACATCAGCCGACTGGTGCAGACGGAGCAGAAACTGGAGGAGGAGACGAAGAAGGCACAGGAGGCGGAGAAGGTGAAGAACTCGTTCCTCATGAACATGAGCTACGAGATACGCACGCCGCTGAACACCGTGGTGGGATTTGCCGAGCTGTTCAACGCACCTCACGACAAGGACGACGAGGCGGCATTCATAGAGCAGATAAAGGCAAGCTCGGGCAACCTGCTGAGCCTTGTCAACAACATCCTGCTGCTGTCGAGGATTGACGCCAAGATGCTCGACATAGTGCCACAGCCCACCGACTTCGGCGAGACGTTCAAGGCAAGCTGCCTGATGGGCTTCAGCAGAGGAGTGAACCAGGGCGTGGAGACCATTGTGGAGCAACGCGACGAGCCGCTGATTTTGGAGATTGACAGCGCACAGGTGGGACACATCATAGAGACACTCTCGCTGCTGTCGGCACGGTTCACCACAAAGGGATTCATAAAATGCCGATACGAATACCGCAACGGGCAGCTCACCTTCTGCATAGAGGACACCGGACAGGGCATGGACAAGGCGGGAATAGCGAGAGTGACAAGCCGAGCGTACAACACGGTGGTGGGCGACTACAACGTAGAGCTGGAACTGACCATCTGCAACGAGCTCGCCCAACTGATGGGAGGACAGATGGAGATTCACTCTGCACCCAACAAGGGAACGACAATCTGGGTTTCGCTACCTTGCAAGAACCTATTGGAAGAACTTGAAAACGATATGGCAAATGGAAAATAAGACAAGAAAGATATGGCTGCGGGCACACCTCGCCACGGTGTGCAGGACAATCGCGTTGGCAATGGTTTGCCTTGTTGGGGCAACTGATGCCAGGGCACAGCACCTGAGGGACAAATATTCGGAGGAGAACCCGCTGAAAGTGTCGTGCGACGTCGAGTTCTTCCCCTTCGAGTTCAGAAACGACAACGGCGACCCTGATGGCATGAACATAGACCTAATCTCGGCGGCGCTCGGCGACTTCGGCATGAAATTCTCCTTCTCGATGCACGACAAGGCAAACGCTGACAAAGCCTTCGAGGCAAACGAGACAAACCTCATGCTCACGCCAGTGGTGGAGACAATCCCCGGCGTGTATTACGGAAAATACGAGGTGGCTTCCTACCGCGTGGTGCTTGCACAGCGAAAGACGGCAAGGCAGCTGAAGTCGCTGCGCGAGCTAAGGCAGAAGGAGGTAGTGGTGGGCAAGCGCGGCGGCTACCCAATAGAGAAGGCACTGAGCATAGGACTGCTGAGGCACGAGCAGGTGCGATACCGCTCGGTGAAACTGTCGCTTGAGGGAATGGCAAACGGGGAAATCGACTATTTCATAGGAGGCGAGAAAACCGTGGAGCACATCATCGAGCGATTCAACCTTGGCGAGCAGATTGCCGTCACGCCAATCGACGTGCCTGCGGGGAAACTGCGCTTCGTGAGCCGCGACCGACAACTGATAGAGGCTCTCGACGACAAATGCAACCGAATGGAGCAGAACGGCACCCTGCACCGCCTGAACGAGAAATGGATAGAGGGCAAGAAAGAGACGAGCAACCTGCCAACCGTAGGGCTTTTCCTGTGCTTCGGCATACTGACGACAATATGCGTGTTCCTCCTCATCAACCGCATCGTCAACAACCGCCTCAAGAAGACGATGCAAACCATCATTGACACCAACAACATCGTGAGGACCGCACTCGAAATGGGAGGAAACTACATCATCTGCTCCGACATGAAGACAAAAAAGGTGAGAAACCTCTACGGAAACCTTGTGAAGGGACAGGAAACCGACATGTATGGATTCTACGACTTGATTCACCCCGAGGACATGGAGAGAATAAAGGCATCGTTCGCCAACCTCATTAAGGCGGAAGGCAACTTCGAGCCTGTGAAATACCGACTGAACCATGGCACAAGTATAGAACCCGAATGGCACGTCTATATGGGACAGATGGCTGCCGAGACTAACGTGCGTGGCGAACTCGTGAACGTGTTCACAACGCTCTCCGACGTCACCGAAGAAGAGCGGCAGGAGCAGGAGGAGCGCGACACGTCGGAGACCTACAAGCACATCTTCGAGATGTCCATCACGGGCATCGCGCTCTACTCGCCCGAAGGCAAGCTGGTGAGCGCAAACAAGATGATGAGAAAGATTTTCGACTCGGGAAAGTTCTCGCTCTCCACCATCGACGACACCTCGTTCTTCGACTTGCCTGCCGTGAGGGGATTCTATGCGAAAAACGAGGTGAAGAACTATTTCGTATGCACACGCTGTGACCTCAACGGCAGCGGAAAGATTGACTACATCGACTTCCGGTGCCGACCCGTGAAGGACGACCAAGGCAAGCTGCTCTACTATATGCTGACAGCACGCGACATGAGCGACGAGAGACAGATGTACCAGCAGAGCCGACTGCAGGACGAGCAGATACGACGCGCCAACGCCGAGACGCAGAAATACGAGAGCGAGCTGAAAATACTGCTCGAGGAATCGAACATGATGGTATGGAAGTCCAACGTGGCAAAGAACTCGTTGGCGATATACAAAGACCTGCGCACCTTTGAGAAAAGGACATCGCTTGAGGGATTCATCGACCTCGTCATCAACGAGGAACAGAAAGAGGAGCTGAGACGACTGATCGACCCAAGGCTCAACGGCGGCGAGACATGCGCCATGACAGTGCAACTCAGTAGGTCGCTGAAAGGCGAGGACAAGAACACATGGTATTCCATCAACAGCGTGCCAGACTACGACAGCAAGGGCAACGTGAAGGGATGCTTCGGACTGATAAGGGACATCGACGACCTCATAAGCATACAGACAAAGATGAAGGAGGAGACCGAGAGGGCAAACGACTCAGGACGACTGAAGAGCGTGTTCCTCGCCAACATGACGCACGAGATTCGCACACCGCTCAACGCCATCGTGGGCTTCTGCGACGTGCTGCAGTCGGTTGACGCGCCAGAGGAAAGGGCGGAGTTCCTGAAGATAATCCTCAACAATTGCGACCTGCTGATGCAGCTAATCAACGACATCCTCGTCATTTCGGAGCTTGACTCCAACGGTCTCGTGCTGCGACCGGCGCAAGTGGATTTCGCCGACTCGTTCAACATGATTTGCACCTCGCTGCGCCAACGCGTACAGGAGCCAAGCGTGGAGTTAATCGTGGAGAACCCATACGACAAACTGGAGGTGGTGATGGACGTGACACGCATTCAGCAAGTGATTACGAACTTCCTTACCAACGCGGTGAAATATACCCACAACGGACACATAAAACTTGGCTACCGCTGTCAGGACGAGGGTCTCTACATCTACTGCGAGGACACGGGAGCGGGAATACCAGCCGACAAATGCGACAAGATTTTCGGACGCTTCGTGAAGCTCAACGACTACATCCAAGGTGCCGGACTCGGTCTCAGCATCTGCAAGGCAATAGCGGAGAAATGCGGCGGACGCATCGGCGTCGAGTCAGAAGTAGGCAAAGGCTCCACCTTCTGGATCTGGATACCAGTGAGGGAGGTGAGAGGTGAGGAGTGAGGAGTGAGGAGAGAGGAGAGAGAATAGTGAGGGGCTGGATTTGAGGGAAGTTGAGACAACTGCGCACTGCAGTATTGACATTGTCGATACTTTAGCTGCACTCGGAATAACTCTCAAACGAGTTTGGAGTTCTCCTCTCGTTTGCAAAAGTATTCTCACTCCTCTCTCCTCTCTCCTCACTCCACAATAAACATTGCGCATAAAAAATCCCCCAAACATTTTGCAATTCCAACGAATAATAGTAAATTTGCACTAAAAAACAAAGAATGGAGAAACAACAATGGAGCGAGAACGTGATTATTGCCGATGCAGACTACATCGACAAGGTCGCGTTTAACCTCATAGTGAACTTCGAGCGAATGCTCGGACGACGAATACCACAGGCCGACATGCCACGATGGGTCGATTGCGTGGCTCTTGACGGAGGAATACGCGAGGGCAACAACAAGACAAACGTAATCCTCGTCTATGACAAGGGACACGAGACACTGGAGAACTTCTCACCATCAAGCCTCACCACCGAACTCGACGGAAAGGCGTTCAACGACCATCTCGGCGAGTTCCTGTTCAGCGCACTGCCCGTGGAGGAGATGGTGGACAAGGAGCATCTGTTCTGCGACTCACTGATGCACATCTGCTCACAGAAGGAAGTGAGGAGGGTGATGGTGGTGCCAAACGCCGAGCGATACTACGACGGCGTACGCCGCGCCCTGAAGGACACCGACGACGACAAGCGCATCACCGTCTTTGCCATGCAGCCAATGTCAGGCGGCAACTTCCGACAGGAAATCCTCGGCTACTCCCTGATGAACGCATTGGGAATAAAGGGGGAGGAGGTAATTGAGAGGTGAGGAGTGGGGAGTGAGGAGAGAGGAGGGTGGAGAGAGGAGTGAGAATAGCGAGAGCCTGGATTTGAGGGAAGTTGAGACAACTGCGCAGTGCAGTATTGACATTGTCGATACTTTAGCTGCACTCGGAATAACTCTCAAACGAG
>CAMAGM010000074.1 GCA_945833995.1 uncultured Prevotella sp. | reverse complement strand
ACCACAAGATTCTGCGCCACATCTGCAACAGTGCGGGCATAGAGCACTTCCCCGAGCGCCAGCTCGACGCTTGCCGCCTTGGACTCGGACTCTACGGAATAGACAGCCGCGACAACCACATACTGAACACCGTGAGCACGCTGAAGACAACCATTCTTCAGTTGCGCCATGTGCCAAAGGAGGAGACCGTGGGCTACAGCCGCAAGGGAATATTGGAGCGCGACAGCCTGATTGCCGCCATACCGATTGGCTATGCCGACGGACTCAACCGCCATCTCGGAAGAGGTAATTGCTACTGTCTCGTAAACGGGCAGAAAGCACCTTACGTCGGCAACATCTGCATGGACGTGGCTATGGTTGACGTGACGGGAATTGACTGCAAGGAGGGCGACATGGTGGAGATTTTCGGCGAGCATTTGCCCGTCACCGTTTTGAGCGACGCGCTCGACACAATACCCTACGAAGTGCTGACTGGCATCAGTGGAAGAGTGAAAAAAGTGTATTTTCAAGACTAATTATAACGATTACGGCAATTTTCCTTGAGAAAGTTGCCGTAATTGGAAAATAATTACTATATTTGCAACCTAAAATAGCAAATAATATATTAATAACAATAAAAATAACCTATTAAAAATGAGTTCTATCAAAACAAAGACAATGACCAACTTCAGATGGGTCATGTGTGCGTTGTTGTTTGTGGCTACAACGGTGAACTACCTCGACCGACAGGTTCTTTCCCTCACATGGAAGGACTTTATCGCTCCTGAGTTCCATTGGACAGACGACAACTACGGCACTATCACTGCCGTGTTCTCTATCGTTTATGCCGCCTGTATGCTCTTTGCAGGCAAGTTCGTTGACTTTATGGGTACGAAGAAGGGTTACCTTTGGGCCATCGGCGTATGGTCTGCCGGTGCCGTTGCCCATGCGTTGTGCGGTTGGCTGACAGTCCACATTGAGGGCTATGCCTCTGTTGCCGAGATGTCTGCCATTGAGACTGGCTCTGCCGCAGCGTTGCTCATTGCCACCACCAGTGTTTGGCTCTTCGTTGCCGCACGCTGTGTGCTCGCGCTTGGTGAGGCAGGAAACTTCCCTGCAGCAATCAAGGTTACGGCTGAGTATTTCCCAAAGAAGGACCGTGCCTTCGCCACCTCTATCTTCAATGCAGGTGCTTCGGTGGGCGCGTTGGCTGCTCCTGCCACCATTCCTCTGCTCGCACAGTATTTCAAGGATGCCGGCATCGGTGGCGGTTGGGAAATGGCGTTCGTAATCATTGGTGGACTTGGTTTCATCTGGATGGGCTTCTGGGTATTCCTCTACGACCGTCCTGAGAAGTCAAAGCACGTCAACAGTGCCGAGCTTACCTATATCCATCAGGACGACGAGGAGCCTGCTACGGCAGAGAAAGAGGAGAAGAAAGAGGCTCAGATTCCTTTCTGGAGCTGCTTCAAGTATCGTCAGACATGGTCGTTCATTACTGGTAAGTTCTTCACCGATGGTGTTTGGTGGTTCTACTTGTTCTGGGCACCAGCCTATTTCTCTGACCAGTATGGCTACAAGTCGAGCTCTTCGGAGGCAATCATGCTCATCTTCACGCTCTATGCCATTGTAACGGTACTGTCAATCTACGGCGGTTATCTGCCAAAGCTCTTCGTGGAGAAGAAAGGCATGAACCCATACGGTGGACGTATGCTCTCGATGCTCATTTTTGCATTCTTCCCATTGCTGGCTCTCTTCGCACAGCCTCTTGGCGCTATGTCTGCTTGGTGGCCTGCAATAATCATCGGACTTGCTGGTGCTGGACATCAGGCTTGGTCGGCAAACCTTTTCTCCACCATTGGTGACATGTTCCCGAAATCGACAATTGCCACAATCACTGGTATTGGCGGTATGGCAGGTGGTGTAGGCTCGTTCCTCATCAACAAGGGTGCTGGTGCGCTCTTCACGTTCTCTGAGGCTCAGGGCTCTGCATTCTCGTTCCTTGGATTCAATGGTAAGGAAGCCGGCTACATGATTATCTTCTGCATCTGTGCCGTTGCTTATCTCCTCGCATGGTTCATCATGAAGGCCTTGGTTCCAAAGTACAGACCAATTAATGTATAAAAAGAGGAGAGAGGAGTGAGGAGAGAGGAGTGAGATTACTGCATTACACAGCTTTTCAGCCCCTCGCTATTCTCACTCCTCTCTCCTCACTCCTCACTCCTCGAAATACACTCCTCGAAATTCATTCCAAGGAAACAACCACTACATTCTCGCCTTTGTCAAGTGCTTCCTTTATTAGTGCTCCACCTTTCTGTACCTTGCAGAGACTTATTTCATCGCCGAGAATTTCTGTTATCTTTATTTTTCCTATTTCTTTTGATGCATCTTTTCCTGCAATGGTTTTCTGTATGCATACCGCCATGTGCATGCCTACGAAAGCTCTGTTAGCACTTCCGAGGTCGATATAGACCTCCTTCTGCTTGTCTTTCTTCTCGCTTGCACCCTCTATAATAGCCGCTCTGAGTGGATACATTCTGTCGTAGTGATCCCTTATTTTCTTTTGCAGCCTCTCCAATGCATTGGTAATGGCACCTTCGGAAGTTTCAACCCAGCTGCAATCATAGTCACTAACGTTGAACGTGGAGGAATTTACAACTTTATCTGTGACTGCGTCCTTCAGGCGGACAGTAACGCTGATTTGTGCCTTATAGACTATGCGCTTTGTATTTTTCTCCTTGTTAACTATTTCCTCCTTCTGGGTGGTTGAGATGTTGGTCAACGTGGCGTCAGCATAAAGCGTTGAGCCGTCGTCCTTCACCTCTTCGGGTTTGTATTGACCATCGATAGAACGCAGACGATAGGTCTTGCTTATTCCACCGATAATTCTTGCCCTGACAGCATCCACATACTTTCCTTTGTCGATGGTGACTTGCCCTACTGAGGCATCGAGCAATGCTCCAAGAACGGTGGAAACTGTCGTTTTCTCTTGCTTGTGATAGCTTACGTCGGTGACTGCTACCGTAATGATTCGGTTTCTCTCTTGTGCCCATACTGTTGAAGTAAGGACAAGTGCCAATAGGCATGCAATAATTTTTTTCATATAGTCTATCCTTAAAAAAGTGTTAGTGTGAACAAATAGATTACTGCTGCTGGAATGGCGAGAAGTGATGAGTCGAAGCGGTCGAGCATTCCACCGTGACCAGGCAGGATGTTGCCACTGTCCTTTATGCCAAGGGTTCGCTTGAAAAGGCTCTCCACAAGGTCGCCCCAAGTGCCGAAGACAGCAACCGCGATGCCGAGTCCTATCCACTCATAAAGGCTGAGTTGAAGGTCGTTGATGCCATTCTGCTCAGTAAGATGCCATATTAGGGCTGCTGCGCCAATGACGAAAATGCCGCCTCCCACGCTGCCTTCCCAACTCTTTCCCGGACTGATGCGTGGGAAAAGCTTGTGCTTGCCGAGAAGCGAGCCGCAACAGTATGCTCCAGTGTCGTTTATCCAAAGGAAAACGAAAATGGAGAGAGGCAATACCGAAGTGAATGTAGTGCCCTCGGCTGTGATGCGGAAAGCAAGGACATTGAGCAAAGAGAATGGTAGGGCGATGTAGAGCTGCGACATCATCGTGTAAGCCCAGTTGTTTATCGGATCCTCATGCTTGGCATATAGTTCTGCAACCAGGAGATAGACGATGGTGACGAGATATGGCACGAAAACAGTGGCTGGTGGCATATCGCTGCAGAAGCCCGACATGGCATAATAGAAATATGTGCCAGCCACGGTGCAAATGAAGCGGTTTACCGTCACGCCCTCACGTTGGTTGACAAGACCTGTAAACTCCCATACTGTCAATCCTGTGGCAATAGAGAACAAGAACGTCATTGCCACTGGATCTAAAAAGCTAACCACAACTATTGCCACAAACAGCACTCCCGTTATTGTCCTTGCTATCAGATTCTTCATATTAGCGCTTAATTAATGTATAAACTAATCTCACTCCTCTTTCCTCACTCCTCACTCCTCACTTCTCTCTCCTTGTCTTCCTTCACTTTTTCCTCAAGGCTTGTGCCTTCTGCCTCAAGTTCCTTGGCACGCTTTTCCGCCATGGCTTCTGCCTCGGCTTTCTGCTGTGCCTCAAGTAGTTCCTCGCTTCGGCTCACCCAAGGACGCTTGCCGAATATCTTCTCAACGTCGTCGGCAAAGATTACCTCGCGCTGAACAAGAAGGTCTGCCAACTGGTTGTGACCTTCCTTGTGGTCGCTGAGAATCTGCTTTGCACGGTCGTACTGCTCGTTGATCATCTTCAGCACCTCGTCGTCCATGATTTTCGCCGTTGTCTCGGAATATGGGCGTTGGAACGAGTATTCATTGTTGTTGTAGTAGCAGATGTTTGGCAGACGGTCGCTCATACCAGCGAAAGCTATCATGCCGTAAGCGCTCTTGGTGACACGCTCTAGGTCGTTCATCGCTCCTGTTGAGATGCGCTTGAGGAACAATTCCTCCGCAGCGCGTCCGCCAAGTGTGGCGCACATCTCGTCGAGCATCTCCTCCTTCGTGGTAATGGCTCGTTCCTCCGGCAGATACCATGCTGCGCCCAAGGCTCGTCCACGTGGCACGATGCTCACCTTTACCAATGGATTCGCATGCTCGCAGAACCATGAGATGGTGGCGTGACCAGCCTCGTGAATGGCAATGGCACGCTTCTCGGCGTCTGTCATTATCTTTGTCTTCTTCTCCAATCCGCCGATAATGCGGTCAACGGCATCGAGGAAATCCTGCTTGCCCACGGTCTTGCAGTTGTGGCGCGCGGCAATGAGAGCCGCCTCGTTGCAGACGTTGGCAATATCGGCTCCAGAGAAACCCGGGGTCTGACGCGAGAGGAAATCAATGTCGAGCGTCTCGTCGGTCTTGATAGGCTTCAGGTGCACTTGGAATATTGCCTTTCGCTCGTTGAGGTCAGGCAAATCAACATGTATCTGACGGTCAAAGCGTCCTGCACGCATAAGTGCGGAGTCGAGCATGTCAGCACGGTTTGTGGCGGCGAGGATAATCACTCCGCTGTTGGTGCCAAATCCGTCCATCTCGGTAAGAAGGGCATTGAGTGTGTTCTCACGCTCGTCGTTGCCTCCCATTGCTGGGTTCTTGCTTCTTGCGCGACCCACGGCATCAATCTCGTCGATGAAAATGATGCAAGGCGACTTCTCCTTTGCCTGACGGAAGAGGTCGCGAACACGGCTCGCGCCAACTCCAACGAACATCTCCACAAAGTCGCTACCGCTCATTGAGAAGAATGGAACTCCTGCCTCGCCGGCAACGGCTTTGGCAAGCAGTGTCTTTCCTGTTCCCGGAGGACCTACAAGGAGCGCTCCCTTTGGAATCTTACCTCCAAGCTCGGTGTATTTCTGCGGATTCTTGAGGAAATCGACAATTTCCTGCACCTCCTGTTTCGCGCCTGCCTGACCAGCAACGTCCTTGAAGGTAACGTTTGTCGCCGTTCCCTTCTCATACATTTTCGCCCTGCTCTTGCCAACGTTGAAGATGCCGGATGCTCCTCCCATTCCACCGCCGCCCATGCGTCGCATGATGAATACCCACATGGCGATAATGAACACTATGGGCAGCACATTGTAGAGAATAAGGCCGAACATGTCGTTGCCCTTGCTGTTCTCGTAGCTGAAATCGCCTGAGAACTTGTTATCCGCCTTTGCCTGGTCGATGAATTGCTCCACTTGGTCAACCGAGCCAAACTGCACCTCCACCGAAGGCTCCTTGCCTGTCTTGTCAACTCCCTGCTGGAAAACGTCCCTAATGTGTTCGGGTTTAACGTACATCTGGAGCGTGTTGTTGTCCTTGTTGACAATGATTTTCGAGGCATAGCCTTTCATCACCATCTTCTTGAACTGGTCGTATGATGCCTCTGTCCTGACGCTCGAATTGACGTTGCCACTGGTGATGTAGAGCACGCCAATGACCACGAGCGCAAGAATGTATATCCAGTTCATGTTGAACTTTGGCATCTTCATTCTTGGGTCTTCCTGATTGTTGAAATTGTTATCCATGGTATTAATAGTCGGTGTTCAACTTCTCTATCCTCGCATCTTCCCAAAGATGCTCAAGGTCATAATACTCCCTCACGTCAGGCAGGAAAACGTGCACCATAGCGTCGGTGTAGTCCATTGCCACCCATTGCGCGTTCTCGAGTCCAACCACCTTCACTGGCTTCTCGCCACGGTCAACCCTAACCACGTCTGTAATCGACTCCGTGATTGCCTCAACTTGTGCAGGCGAGTTTCCCGTGCAGATTACGAAATAGCGGCAAATGGCTCCCTCGATGTTTCCGAGGTCAGCCACTACGATGTTGTCTCCCTTTTTCTCTTGTATTCCTTTTGTGATACTTTCTACTAATTTTTTTGTTTCTTCCATTAAATTAAAAGTTGTTTTGGGGGAGTGGACGGCTTTTCCAGTCTCCACTTCCCGAGTTTTCGGTGCAAAGTTACTACTTTTAATTAAGAATTAAGAATTAAGGATTAAGAAAATGTTGTATTCCAAACATTATTAACATTTTCTATGTATAATTTAGTTGACAAGTAAACAAGTTGACGAGTAAACAAGTTATTACTTTTTAAGCTGATTTGCGAATTAACAAACAACTTGTCAACTCGTCAACTTGTCAACTGAGTATCCTCTTATTAACTAACTATTATTGTTTTAGTCTGAATGTGCCCTCGATGGAGGTCAACTCCTCAACGAAAGCCTTGTCAACCTTCAGACGCTGCTCGATGGCAGAACAGCTATGTATCACGGTGGAGTGGTCGCGGCCACCAATGAGCTGTCCGATGCGCGAAGCTGGCATCTTTGTGTATTTCTGTGCGAAATACATTGACAACTGGCGGGCTGCCACATAGTCGCGCTTTCGGCTACGGCCCAGCACCTGCTGTGTCGTCACCTTATAGTGGTTGCACACTCTCTCAAGTATGTCGTCAATAGTCAGCGGGTGGTTGTTTGTCTTTACGGCACGCTTTATCACACGCTCGGCAAGGTGCATGTCGATGTTGCAGTTATAGACCACAGAGTAGGCGAGCAGTGAGTTGATCACTCCTTGCAGGTCGCGCACGCTGCCGTTGGCAGTTTCTGCAATATATTTTAACACCTCCTGAGATATTCTCAGTCCGTCACGTCGGCATTTGTTGTTGAGAATGTCGATGCAAAGCTCAACGTTTGGCTTCTCCAACTCTGCTATGAGACCACAGCTGAAGCGCGTCAGAAGGCGGTCTTTCATGCCTTGGAGGTCAACAGGAGGGCGGTCGCTCGCCAAGATTATCTGCTTGCCGTTGCGGAACAGATGGTTGAAGATGTGGAAGAACGTGTCGATGGTCTTGCCTGCCGTTGCCCATTCCTGAATGTCATCGACTATAAGCACGTCGATGGTAAGGTAGAAGTTGATGAAGTCGTTCACCATGTTGCGGCGTGTGGCATCGGTGAACTGCACCTGGAACAGGCGAGCCGAGACATACAGCACGCGTTTCTGCGGATAGAGTTCCTTGCATCTCACTCCAATGGCGTTTATCAGGTGTGTCTTTCCACAACCCGAAGGACCATAGATATAGAATGGGTTGAAGGTTGACTTCCCCGGGTGCTCGGCAATGGAGATTCCCACTGTGCGTGGCAGCTTGTTGCTCGCACCTTCTATATAGTTGGCGAAAGTCTGCTTTGGATTCAGCTGCGTGTTGATGTCCTGTGGCTTTGCAGCGTCGAGCATCGATGGCGAGCGGTTGACTCCGCTTCTTGGCTGAGGCTCATCAATCTCGGTGGGTTGCTCTCCCTCAATGTCCTGCGACAGGTTGTGGGCCTTGTCGGTGACAATGCGGTAGGTTAGCCTCACGCTGGTGCCAAAACAATGGGTGAGAACCTTCGACAAAAGGCCAACAAAGTGCTGCTCCAAGTATTCGTAAACGAATGGACTTGGAACTTGCACCAAGAGCGTGTTCTTTTCGGGAGAGAAGCTCTCGAAAACGATTGGCGCAAACCATGTTTCATATTGCTGACTGGTTACGTTGCCTCTAATTAGCTGGAGACACTGCTCCCAGTAAGCCTTGTACTTGTTGACCATTTTGGGTTCTATATTGTTTGATGCGTTATTTCTTTGTTTTTTTGGATTGACTTTTCAGTTTCCGGCTGCAAATTTCGCACTTTTTTTTCAATTGACCAAATCCCGACCTTTGCTCCGGTTCACATAGGTATTCCGTAACTTGCTAATTTTAGGTATTATACGTTTGCCGCCAAGCCTTTATTGTGCAATAGGGACTTGCAAAATTCAAACACGTTGAACTTTAGGCTCTTAGAAGAAAAGAGACCGCTTCCCTGAATCGAACTCTGAGGAAGCGGTCATTATGTTGAAATCTCGCAAATATCAGCGCTTTCTAATCTTTTCCACCGCCTTGGCGCTTAGGCTTCCATTATTTGTATGAAATTTAAATAGTGCAAATTCTTGCGCTTTCATTTATTTGTCCTTTTTGCCGAAGATGGAGAAATGTACGTAGCGTTTTGGGTGTGCCTTGAGGTCTATCATCAGCGAGTCGGCATCGCGCATGGTGTTCGACAGATTCCAGTAGAGGCTTGGGTCGCGCATGAGCAAGCCTATTGTTCCCTCCTTGCTTGCAAGCGAGCTTGTCAGCTCATGCACGTTGTCGAGGGTTGAGTTCACCTTTGCCATTGTTGCGGCAACGTCAATCTCGCTCAGGTTTGCCGTGAGTTTCCGGGTGTTGTCGAGCGTTGCGTCAGCCTTTGCCATCATGCCAGGCACCTTGGCGTTTACTCCCGTCATGAGTGTATTGAGCTGCTTGGTTGTCACCGTGAGGTCGTCGGTGATGCGGTTGATGTTGTGCAGCGAGTTGGCAAGTGCAGGGTCGGCAGTCAGAGTGTTGAGGTTTGCCAGTATGGAGTCGAGCTTTGGCAACATTTTCTCCACAGTGGGCAGCATGGCGCCAACCTTGCCCATGAGACCTGACTCCTGGCTTCCGCAAATGGTGTCGCCTGGGGCAATCTTCTCTCCCTTGTTCTGTGCGAGCACAATGTTGAGTTTCACGTTGCCGAGCATGTCGCTCTCTATCTCTGCGCTTGAGCCAGCGGGAATCTGCATCCTATTGTCAACGCCGAGCTCAGCTATGATGTCGCTGTCGTCAGCTCCGTAGCTGAACTTGATGTCCTTCACCACGCCTATCTTGAAGCCATTGGCATAGACGGCGCACGAGGGCGACAGTCCGCTGATGTCCTTGAACGAGGCGTAGTAGGTGTCGTCGTTGGAGTACAGGCTTAAGCCCTTCAGGAATTGCAGTCCATAGTAGAGAACCACTATTCCCACGATAGCCACGATAGCTATCTGAACCTCTTTTGAAATGCGTTTCATATATTCACTATCTATTTTTGTTTCTCTTGTATTCCTTTATTGCCTCCTGCACGTCGGTGCGTTGTCCGTCCTTGAAGGCGATGATGAATGCCTGTGGGAATTGATCCAAGATGGTCTTGCGCAGTCGGTAAATCTCGTTGTAGTTCTCCGATGCTCCCAATGTGTATTTGTAGATGTTCCCATCTTTGTAGTAGTCGGCATCGTCGTGCCCTTTCAGCCTCTTGTCGCCCTTCTTTATCACGCTGGATGCCGTTAGGATCTGAATCTTGAACACTGGTGCGCTCTGGGCAACTCTCTCTTGCTCTTTGGTTTCTGCTGGGGAGGGCTGGGGTGTTGGAGTTGGCTGGGTCGTTCGGTTTTCCCGGTCTTCCTGGCCATCTTGGCCATCCCGATTGCTCTGACCTTCCCGCTCAACCTTGGCTGGCTGCTCTGCCACCCTTTGCCTCTCTGGCACCTCAAACGGCACGGTGATGCGTTTGTCGTACTTGTTGC
Organism: uncultured Prevotella sp.; assembly: GCA_945833995.1. GTDB lineage: Bacteria > Bacteroidota > Bacteroidia > Bacteroidales > Bacteroidaceae > Prevotella. The sequence goes on along the minus strand of CAMAGM010000074.1, from coordinate 4,236 downwards.
GATAATCGACGAAGGCTTGGTATATGCCGTAGCCTAAGGCGTCTATCGCATCGGCAGAGTTGAGCTGCTGCTCCTCCGATGGGGTCGTGATGAATCCCAACTCAATGAGGCAGCTTGGCATCGAGGTCTCACGCAGGACGAGGAATCCAGCCTGTTTCACTCCCTTGTTTGGGCGGTTGGCTGCCGCGCAGGTGCGGCGTTGCACATATTTTGCCAGCTCCACGCTCTTCTCCATGTTCTTGTCCTGCATGAACTCAAACATGATGTAGCTCTCCGAGGAGTTGGGGTCGAAGCCCTCGTAGTGCTGCTGGTAGTCCTTCTCGTAGAGAATCACGGCGTTCTCACGTTTCGCCACGTCGAAGTTGTCGTCGGCGCGGTGCATACCTAAGGTGTAGGTCTCCAGTCCTCGCGCCTGTTTTCCCTTCGGCAGCGCATTGGTGTGAATCGACACGAAGAGGTCTGCCTTGTTGCGGTTGGCAATGTTCGCCCTCTCCAAGAGGGTGACGAAGACGTCGGTCTTGCGCGTGTAGATGACATTCACGTCGGGACAGTTGCGCTCCACATACTTTCCGAATGCCAGTGCCACGTTGAGATTTATGTTCTTCTCCTTCGAGATGGCGCCCAGTGCGCCAGCATCATGTCCGCCGTGTCCTGCATCGATGACGAGCGTAAAGCCTTGTTTCTTGGCTGCGAAAGCGAGTGTCGTACATATCAGCAAAACAGCGGCAAGGACTATCTTTCTGCCCATATACATTATTTTAGAGTGCAAATATAGCAATTATTGTTCGTAAAACTTGATTTTATGCAAGAGTTTTATCATTATTTAAGGAAGTCCAATGAATTTCCACACCTGCGCCACTGCAATCAGCTCCCATCGGAGGGTTTAGCTTTGTGAGGCTGAGGTCGATGGAATGTATTGCGGGAAAACGGCTCCTTAGGCTGTCAACCATCCTTCCTGCCACGTGCTCAAGCAGTTTTGAGGCTATTGCCATCTCATTGCGCAGAAGCTCATAGACGTCGGCGTAGGAAATGGTGTCTGCCACGTCGTCGGTACTTGCGGCAAGCGAGAAATCGTAGCCCAGTCGGACAGAGACAGTAAAATCCGCCCCCACAACCCTCTCTTGGGGCATTACCCCATGGTGGGCGTGGAAGCGGATGTCGTTTATGAAGATTGAAGTTTTCAAATAAAAGGAACGTTTAAGGGTTCTTCACTCCTGCGCTTATCCGCAACGGCTTGCGCCGCAGTTCTTGCAGATGAGGCAGCCTTCCTGATAGACGAGCGTCTCCTGTCCGCACTGTGGACACTTCTGGCCCTTTGCCTCGGTGCCGTCGGTGATGTATTTCTTCAGTGCGCGCTCCACGCCGTTCTTCCATGTGTTGATGCTCTCGCTCTTCAGCTGCAGCGACGACACGAGCTTGATGACGTGGTCGATAGGCATTCGGTAGCGGAGCACGCCACTTATCAGCTTGGCATAGTTCCAATACTCGGGGTTGAACTTCTCCGACAGACCCTCCACGGTGGTCTTGTAGCCGCGCTTGTTCTCAAACTGGAAGTCGTAGCGGCGCTTGCCCGTCTCGTCGGTCTGCTTGATAATCTTGCCCTTGGTCACTGTCTTAGGCAGCACGATGCCTTCGTCGTCGTCCTGAAGACCTGTGAATATCTCGTATGGATAGCCGTTGAGCAAGCCCACGAAAGCCACCCATTTCTCCTTGTTGTTCTGAAAGCGCACCACGTCGCAGTCGAGCACCTGTGGGCGAACCTCTGTCACTTCCGGCTGCTTGCATGGCAGTGGCTGTGGCTTCTCGTCCTCAGCCTTCTTGTCCTTCTTCGACACTGCTATCATCACTCCCGAGCGGCTTCCGTCGCGATAGATGGTACAGCCTTTGCAGCCAGAGCGCCATGCCTCGACATAGAGGCGGTTGACAAGTGCCTCATCAACGTCGTTGGGCAGGTTCACAGTAACGCTTATCGAGTGGTCAACCCACTTCTGAATGGCTCCCTGCATCTTCACCTTCATCAGCCAGTCAACGTCGTTTGCCGTTGCTTTATAATAAGGTGAGCGTGCCACGAGCTGGTCAATCTCCTCCTGCGAGTAGCGCTTTGTAGAGTCGATGCCGTTTGTCTCCATCCATTTCAGGAACTTGTTGTGATAGACGATGTATTCCTCAAAAGAGTCGCCAACCTCGTCAACATAGTCAACGTGCACTGCCTCGTCGTTGGGGTTCACCTTGCGGCGGCGCTTATACACTGGCATGAACACTGGCTCGATGCCGCTTGTCGTCTGTGTCATGAGCGATGTGGTGCCCGTAGGGGCAATGGTCAGGCAGGCAATGTTGCGGCGGCCATACTTCACCATCTCGTCATAAAGCTCTGGGTCGGCGTCCTTCAGGCGGTTGATGAATGGGTTATTCACCTCGCGCTTTGCGTCGTACACCTCGAAACTTCCGCGCTCCCTTGCCATGTTCACCGACGAGCGGTAGGCGGTCAGTGCCAAGGTCTTGTGTACCTCAACGGAGAAGTCCGTAGCCTCCTGTGTGCCATAGCGCAATCCCATGGCTGCGAGCATGTCGCCCTCTGCCGTGATGCCCACGCCAGTGCGTCGTCCCATTCCGCTCTTGCGCTTTATCTTCTCCCAAAGGTGCATCTCAGCGCCCTTCACCTCCTGTGTCTGAGGGTCGGAGTCAATCTTCTCCATTATGAGGTCTATCTTCTCCAGCTCAAGGTCAACAATGTCGTCCATCAGTCGCTGTGCGGCGGCAACGTGCTTGCGGAAAAGGTCGTAGTCGAAATAAGCGTCCTTCGTGAATGGGTTCACCACGTAGGAGTAGAGGTTTATCGACAGCAGTCGGCACGAGTCGTAGGGACAAAGCGGAATCTCGCCGCATGGGTTTGTCGATACAGTGCGGAAACCGAGGTCGGCATAGCAGTCGGGAATGCTCTCGCGGAGTATCGTGTCCCAGAACAGCACTCCTGGCTCTGCGCTCTTCCATGCGTTGTGGACAATCTTCTCCCAAAGTCTCTTTGCGGAAATCTCCTTGTCCCACTCGGGGTTATCGCTGTTTATAGGGAATGTCTGGTGGTATGGGCGATCCTCAATGGCAGCGCGCATGAACTCGTCGTCGATCTTCACCGACACGTTGGCTCCCGTCACCTTGCCCTCGGTCATCTTTGCGTCGATGAAAGCCTCTGAGTCAGGGTGCTTTATGCTTACGGAGAGCATCAGTGCCCCGCGTCGTCCGTCCTGTGCCACCTCGCGTGTGGAGTTGCTGTAGCGCTCCATGAAAGGCACAAGGCCAGTGGAGGTCAGCGCAGAGTTGTTCACGGGCGAACCCTTTGGCCTCACGTGCGAGAGGTCGTGACCTACGCCACCGCGACGCTTCATCAACTGCACCTGCTCCTCGTCAATGCGCATGATGGCACCATAGGAGTCGGCATCGCCGTCGAGTCCTATCACGAAACAGTTGCTCAGCGAGGCAATCTGATGGTTGTTGCCAATTCCGGTCATCGGGCTTCCCGCGGGAATGATGTATCTAAAGTGGTCGAGCAGCTCGAAAATCTGCTCGGCAGGCATTGGATTGGCATATTTCTTTTCTATACGGGCAATCTCGTTAGCTATGCGCCAGTGCATGTCCTCGGGCGACTTCTCGTAGATGTTGCCGAAGCTGTCTTTCATCGCATACTTGTTTACCCATACTCTTGCTGCCAGCTCGTCTCCCTTGAAATAGTCCAAAGAGGCGCTAATGGCTTCATCGTGGCTGAAGGTTTTTGTAGATTCCATTTCTATGTTATTGATTTCGTCGGCAAAGTTATATATAATTTTTGAAATGGAGAAATTTTTTTTTGGAAAACTTTTATTTATTTTTCCGCCCAAAAGTTTCCCAAATCCAATAACCTCATGACTTACAAACCTTTTCCCTCTATTACCTAAAAGTAAGTTCAGATTGCGCTTTTTTCCTTCCCGCTTGTGCAACAGCGCACATTCTGCATTTTTCTTCAACTCAAGCCCACCTCTTCTCTATGTGCATCACCCCAACACAATCTCACTGCCTCTAAAAATCAAATAAAGTGGCGATAGTGGTACGGAATGTATTAAAAAACATAGATTTCGCTCCACTATCGCATAGTTTTGCCGAAAAAGTGCTATTTTTGCACCGTTTTATTTTTAATAAGGAAAAGACAGTATGTCTTGTACTGAAATAGGTTGACTCGTAAAGAGCAAAAAAAAGAAAAAAATC
>CAMAGM010000073.1 GCA_945833995.1 uncultured Prevotella sp. | reverse complement strand
CACTGCCCTCGCCGCAATTTTCGCATATCAGGCATACTGGCTCTACAACCTCTACGTCACCCAAAAGCAGGAGATGGAGACGGCTGTAAGGGAGGCCATGCGCATCAGCGACTACAACGAACTGGTGATGAGAATAGCCAAATTGGCAAAAGACAAGAAGGCAAAGCATGGGGAAGTGTCGTTCCAGACAGGATATTCACTTGATAAGAACAATAAACTCGTAAATCAGGGTACACGGACAAAAGTGACACGCAACGACACCGATGCCATCGTAATCCAACAAGCAGGATGGCGCGACAGCCTCACCGTAAAACGCAAGAGACACGGGCATAACCGCTTTCTCTCCGTGAACATCAACTCGCAACGCACAAGCAAACCCGCCCAAACCCCAGTCGGCGGCAAAAAGAATCCCTTGTTCGTGGGTAAGGTGGACAATAAGAAGTCGGTTGACGACCTTACGCTAATGATGCAACAAGGCATACATTCGGGCATCGACCTCGTCAGGGAACCCGACATAAGAGTGTTCGACAGCCTCTTGACCACACGACTGGACGAGAGGCACATCGACTCACGCCACAGGCTTGAGCAACTGCAGATCGTGCCGCACGCAATGGCAGGAATGAAGTTGGACACTATAGCCTCCGTGGCTACCCCTGGCTATGTGCCATCAGACGCATCGCTCGTGTTCGACTATAAATACGACTCGTCCAACAACCGTCTCTACCGTCTGCACATCGAGCCTTTTGGCGGAAACGCAGTGCGACAGATGACTGGAATACTCGCCAGCTCGGCAGCCACCTTCCTCGTCCTCGCCTTCGCGTTCTGGTATCTCATCCACACTATGCTCCGCCAGCGGTCGATAGAGGAGATGAAGGACGATTTCACTCATAACATCACCCACGAGCTGAAGACTCCCGTCTCGGTGGCATACGCCGCCAACGACGCACTGCTGCAGTTTGCCGACGACCTCGACCCTCAGACAAGGGAGACCTATCTGAAAATGTCGCTTGAGCAACTGCGCAAGCTCGGAGGAATGATTGAGCAGATACTGTCAACAAGCATGAAACGGCGAAAGAGCTTTACACTAAACAAGGAAGAGCTTAACTTGCGAAACACTCTCGAAAGCATTGTGGAGGAACAGCAGCTGAGGGCGAGGAAGCCTATTGGCATTTCCATCAGCATCGTCCCCGAAGGACTTACCGTGAATGCCGACCGACAGCACTTCATGCAGATTGTGGGCAACATCCTCGACAATGCCATAAAATATTCGCGCGAGAGTGTGGAGGTGGCTATCTCGTGCCGAAAAGACGGAGAAGACAATGTCAGCATCGAGATAAGCGACAACGGAATAGGCATAGCCAAGTCCCACCAGCAGCACATCTTCGACAAGTTCTACCGTGTGCCAAACGGCAACCTCCACAACGTGAAGGGCTATGGGCTGGGACTATTCTACGTGGCTACGATGATGGGGCTTCACGGCGGCACCGTAGGCGTGGAGAGCGAGCAGGGAAAGGGAACGACATTCAAACTCTTATTCAGATGAACAGCGAGACAAAGATACTATTGGTGGAAGACGAGGCTACACTTGCCATCATCATACGCGACACGCTCAGGTCGCAAGGCTTTCAGGTCGTAACCGCCGACAATGGCGAGCAGGGACTGCAGATGTTCTTCCGCGAGCAGCCCGACGTGGTGGTGGCAGACGTGATGATGCCCAACATGGACGGACTGGAGATGGTGCGACGGATAAGGAACAAGGACATCACCACTCCAATACTCTTTCTCACCGCCCTTTCCGAGACGGAGGACGTGGTGAGGGGATTCGAGGCGGGAGCCAACGACTACCTGCGCAAGCCCTTCGGCATGCTCGAACTGATAGTAAGGATAAAGGCTCTCGTTGGTCGTGCCTTCCTGCAAGCCGAGCCTACACGCGAGGAGGAGCCTACGCAATACGTCATAGGCGACTACCAGCTCGACACCCTGAAGGAGCACCTCGTCTATGCCGCCGACGACACCAAGACGGAACTGATTCCCCTATCCCACCGCGAGTCGGAAATTCTCCGACGCCTCTGCCGAAGCAAGGGCGAGGTGGTGAACAACCGCGACATACTGCTCGAACTGTGGGGCGACGACAGCTATTTCAACACCCGTAGCCTCCACGTCTTCATCACCAAGCTGCGCCGCAAACTCTCACGCGACTCCCGCGTCAGGATTATCAACGTCAGGGGAATAGGCTATAAACTTATTTGTTAGTTGACAAGTAAACGAGTTGACAAGTAAACAAGTTGTTTGCTCTTATCTGGCACCAAACTATTTACTTGTCAACTCGTCAACTCGTCAACTCTTCAACTTTCAATTTCCCACCGATTTCCTCGCTATTGGGAAGACGAAATAGGTGTCGGGATATGGCTCATTCTTGAGGGTGAAGTGCCACCACTCGCAGTCGTAGGGCTTGAAGCCGTGGGCAACCATTGCCCTTTGCAGTATCATGCGGTTGTCGTATTGCTGCTGGTTGATGGGCTTGTAGGCTCCCACTTCCTGCCCTGGCTGTGCGCTTGGGTGCGAGGCAAGACCGAAATAGTCGTAAGTGCAACCCATGTCAACCTCTTTCTCAGTCTGCATGTCGAAGAGCGTGAGGTCGATGGTGCTTCCTCTTGTGTGTCCCGACCTCTCTGCCACATACTCCTGCGGCACGAGAACCGCCTTGTCGAGTTCGGGATAGAAATAGGGTTTCATCAGTGTGTCGCCCACGTCCTTTGCCCACTCCATGAAATAGTCAACGGCTTTCTGCGGACGGTAGGCATCGAAAATCTTTAGCCTGTAGCCCTGACTAATGAGGTCGTCGCTCACTTTCTTCAGCGAGTCGGCAGCCTGACGGGTGAGTATGGCTATCGGCTCGTCGTAGCCCGGAATGCGCCTTCCTATGAAATTGTATGTGCCGTAATAGCGTATCTCCAATATCACGTCGGGCACCACATCGGTCAGCACCACAAAGTTAGAGGCATCCTCCTCTGGTCTCGTCTGCCCACTGTTGGAAGCATCGCTGCCACAGGAAGCGAGAACCACTGCCGCCAATGCCATGAGTGCAAAAAAGAATCTATTCAATGGTTTCATACCAGTTCTTTTTAATATGTGCCTATTATATGGGCGGACACATTGGTCCGCCCATACAATTGGAAACTTGTACATTATATACTATCCTCCGAAATTGTCGTACATTATCGACTCCGACTCCACGCCGAGTCCGTCGAGCATCTGCACTACGGCTTTCGACATTGGGCCAGGGCCACACATGTAGTACTCGATGTCCTCTGGTGCCTCGTGGTCTTTCAGGTAGGTGTTGTACATCACCTGATGAACGAAGCCTGCGGTGTATTTCACGCCGGCAGCGTCGGCTGCGGGGTCTGGACGGTCGAGGGCGAGGTGGAAGTGGAAGTTTGGATATTCCTTCTCCAAGCCGAGGAAGTCGTCGAGATAGAACACCTCGTTCAAGGCACGCGCTCCGTAGAAGTAGTGCATCTCACGGTCGGTGGTGTGCAGCGTCTTCGTCATGTGCATGATCTGCGCACGCAGAGGAGCCATACCGGCTCCACCACCAACCCAAATCATCTCCTTCTTGGAGTCGAAGTGTGGGTGGAAGTCGCCGTAAGGACCACTCATCACCACCTTGTCGCCTGGCTTCAGGGTGAAGATGTATGACGAGGCGATGCCCGGGTTAACCTCCATGAATCCGCTGCGGTCGGGCTTGAACGGAGGTGTGGCAATGCGCACTGTGAGCATGAACACATCGCCCTCGGCAGGATAGTTTGCCATCGAGTAGGCACGGATTGTCGGCTCGGTGTTGACACACTTCAGTGGGAAGAGTCCAAACTTCTGCCATGCGGGCAAGTACTCGTCGCCGATGAGCGACTTGTCGATGTCCTTGTCGTAGTCTATTGAGAAGGCAGGAATCTTTATCTGAGCGTAAGAGCCTGGCAGGAAGTCCATGTGTGCGCCCTTAGGCAGCTGCACCTTGAACTCCTTTATGAACGTTGCCACGTTCTTGTTTGAGATTACCGTACACTCGTATTCTTTCACTCCGAGCACGCTCTCAGGCACGCGGATGTTCATGTCGCTCTTCACCTTGCACTGGCAACCCAGTCGCCAGTTGTCCTTTATCTCCTTGCGTGTGAAGTGTGGTTTCTCCGAGTCGAGGATCTCGCCTCCACCCTCAAGAACCTGCACCTTGCACTGTCCGCACGATGCCTTTCCTCCACAAGCCGAAGGCAGGAAGATGCCGTTCTCGTTGAGCGTGGTCATGAGGCTGCTGCCCTGACCCACGGAGATGGTGCGGTCGCCGTTGATGGTGATGTTTACGTTTCCGCTTGGCGAGAGATAGTTCTTCGCCACGAGCAGGACTACGACGAGGAGCAGAATCAGTGTGAGAAACACTCCGATACTAACCAATATAAACTGTATCATGATGCTATTTCCTCCCTTAGTTTAGATTTTGAGACCTGAGAAGCACATCATGGCCATTGCCATGAGTCCTACCGTTATGAATGTTATGCCGAGCCCCTGGAGTGGCTTTGGCACGTCGCTATACTCCATCTTCTCGCGTATGGCTCCCATGGCAACGATGGCGAGCGTCCAGCCAAGACCTGAGCCGAAGGCATAGACGAGGGCATCCCAAATGCTGCCGATGTACTGCGAGTTTGAGGGGTCGAGATTGATGCGCTGCTGCATGAAGAGCGATGCACCCATGATGGCGCAGTTGACGGCTATCAGCGGCAGGAAGATTCCCAGTGCGGCATAGAGCGATGGCGAGTAGCGCTCGACAATCATCTCCACAAGCTGCACGATGCCCGCAATGACGGCAATGAACAGGATGAAGCTCAGATAGGAGAGGTCAACACCCTCGGCGAGGCAGTCGGGACCAAGAATCCTTGTCTGGAGCAGATAATCGACCGGCACAGTCACCATGAGCACGAAAGTCACGGCGAGACCCAGTCCAAGCGAAGTCTTCACGTTCTTCGACACGGCAAGGAACGAACACATGCCGAGGAAGAAGGCGAATATCATGTTGTCCACGAAAATGGACCTGAAGAATAGACTTATTGTATGTTCCATATAGTTTAATATTTCATATTAAAATTAAAGGATTAAAGAATTAAAGGATTAAAGTTCGTTGGCGCAGCAATTCTTAATTCTTAATTTTTAATTCCTAATTCCTAATTCCCCAAGTATGTTATTTTTCCTTGAAGAAATATGCGCGGTGAACCCAAATGACGCAGCCAAGCAGGATGAGGGCCATGGCGGGCATGGTCATCATACCGTTGTTGACATAGCCGAAATCGTAGAACGACTGTGGCAGTATCTGGAAGCCGAGGAGCGAGCCTCTGCCGAAGAACTCACGCACACCACCCACAATGACAAGAATCATGGCATAGCCAAGACCGTTGCTCACACCGTCGATGAAGCTTGGCCAAGGCTTGTTCATCATGGCAAACGCCTCAAGACGGCCCATGAGGATACAGTTGGTGATGATGAGTCCCACATACACCGAGAGTTGGACACTAACATCGTAGGCAAAAGCCTTTAGGATTTGACTGACGATGGTGACGAGAGCCGCCACGACCACAAGCTGCACCACGATGCGGATGCGCATTGGGATGGTCTTGCGGATGAGCGAGATGATGACATTGGCAAACGCCGTGATGACGGTGACAGCCAAGCCCATTACGATGGCTGGCTCAAGCTGGGCAGTGACGGCGAGTGCCGAACAGATGCCGAGCACCTGAACCAATATCGGGTGGTCGAGGTTCAGCGGCTTGCTGAACACTTCCTTATTTTCCTTGGAAAACAAACTCATAATTACTTATTCTTTTTTAGGGAGTTAATTTACCTTTTTCTTCCATTACTCCGATTCCACTATTTTTTAAGAAAACTCTTGTATTTCGCAAACGACTCCTGAAGCATGAGGCTAACGCCGTCGGAAGTCAGTGTGGCACCTGTCACGGCATCGCACTCCGACTCAGGGTTCTTCACGTCGGCCTTCTTCTTCACGGCAATGGCAATAGTCTCACCGTCGGCGGCAAACACCTTCTTGCCGCGGAACTGGTCTTGCCATGCACGGCTGTCCTTGATCTCAGCGCCAAGTCCAGCTGTCTCGCTGTCGTGGTTGAAATATGCACCGAAGACGGTGTTCTTGTCCTCGTCGAGAGCCACATAGCCCCAAATTGGTCCCCAGAGTCCCATTCCCCTGACGGGGATTACATACTTCTGCTTTCCATCCACCTGGCAGTCGTAGAGCATCAGCCCATCGGCAACGGTCACTTCCTGCTTCACCACCTCTCCATACTTTGCCTCCGCCTCGCTGTTGGCAAGGTCGCGTATGTTGAGCGAAGCCAAGATCTGCTTCTTCTTGTCGAGTGCCACGTTGACATCCTGCATTGGCTTCAGCGCCTGGAAGATGAAGGCGAGCAGGAAAGCAACGATGATTACCAGCACCGCGCTATATATTATAATGTAGGAATTCTTATTCGTATTCATAACTATTAATTTTTAACTTTTAATTTTTAATTCCTAATTAATTCCTTGCTCTCTTCAGTCGCTTCCTGATGTTGGCGTCAACCACGAAATGGTCGATGAGCGGAGCCATCATGTTGCCAAACAGTATGGCAAGCATCATGCCCTCTGGGAAACCTGGGTTCATCACGCGGATTATCACTGCCAAGGCACCGATGATGAGACCATAGATATATTTTCCGCAGTTGGTGCGAGCACTGGTCACTGGGTCGGTTGCCATGAACACTGCACCGAAGGCGAAACCGCCATATACGAGGTGCTCATACCATGTGATCGACTGTCCTGTCTGCTCGAATACGATTGCCATGAGGCTGCCGCCCACAACTACGCTCAGCATCGTGCGCCAGCTTGCTATGCCTGTCCAGAGCAGGATTACGGCACCAATGGCGATAGCCACTACGCTTGTCTCACCTATGCTGCCCGGAATGAAGCCCATGATGGCATCGGAGAGCGATGCCGTGACGCTGTTGCCCGCAGCCAGCTCGCCAAGCGGTGTGGCGCAGGTGAACGAGTCGGGCAGTTGGTTGCCAAGTCCGAAAATGGTGTCCTGAGCCACCCATACGGTGTCGCCGCTCATCTTCGTAGGATAGGAGAAGAAGAGGAACGCGCGAGCGACAAGGGCAACGTTGAAGATGTTCATGCCCGTTCCGCCGAATATCTCCTTGCCTATTATCACGGCGAAGGCTACGGCGATGGCAATCATCCACAGCGGGCAGCCAACGGGAACGATCATCGGAATGATGATGCCCGAGACGAGGTAGCCCTCCTGTATTTCCTCACCCTTCCATTGTGCCCAGGCAAACTCGATGCCGAGGCCAACGATGTAGCTGACGAGAATCTTTGGCAGCACGGCAAGCAGACCAAAGAAGAACACTTCGCAGAACGATGCCGAGGCGAGCGTGCCTGCGGCAAGATAGTTCTGGTAACCCACATTATACATGCCAAAGAGCAGTGCGGGCAGCAGGGCTATCACCACCATGCTCATTATTCGCTTCGAGTCTATCGCGTCGTGGATGTTCACTCCGTTCTTCGCCGTGTCGTTAGGCACATAGAGGAACGTCTCGAAACCGTCAAACACGCTGCGGAAGGCATGTAGCTTGCCCTCCTTCTCGAAGTTTGGCTTTATCTTGTTGAGATAACTTCTAAGATTCATATTTTCTTTCAAAATTCTGAAATTAAAGAATTAGAGGATTAAAGTCAATCACCAATCCCTAATTTTTAACTTTTAATTTTTATTTTTTAATTTTTCACTCACGCATAGCGTCAGCTGTTTTCCTTCCTCAGCATGTCCAAGCCCTCGCGGACGATGCGCTGCAGCTCCAGCTTCGAGCTATCCACAAACTCGGCAAGGGCGAAGTCCTCTGGGCTCACCTCGTAGATGCCAAGCTGCTCCATGCGGTCGATGTTGCCGGCTATGATGGCCTTGATGAGATACTCCGGATAGATGTCCATCGGCATCACGCTGTCATACTCGCCACTCATTATCATGTGGCGCTGACCGCCCTTGATGCGTGCGTCGAGCTTGTAGCGTCTGCCTCCGAGCAGCCATGAGAAATAGCTGCGGTTCTGCGAATATTGCCCCAGTCGTGGCATTATCCAGCCCGCCAGCTCGTCGGCGTCGTTGCCTTCGGGAATGATGGTAATCTCCGACGTGTGCGCGCCGAGATAGCCCTCTGCCGTGGTTGGCTTGCCAGTCAGCACGTTGCCGTTTATTATGCGCACCGTGTGGCTCTTGTCGTAGCTGTTGTTGGTGAGGGTCTGAAGCTCCTCGCCCACGAGCATATCGACATACTGCGGCTGCTTCACCTCGCTGCCCACGAGTGCCACGGTGCGGCGGAGGTCCACCTTGCCCTTAGTCATCAGTCGCCCGATGAACAGCACTGCCGTAGGCTCCACGGTCCACACCGTCTCGCCCTTGTTCACTGGGTCGATGTGGTTCACCTGCACGCCTACGTTGCCCGCAGGACACGGCCCGTCGAACACCGTCACCTCCACGTTCTTCGGTGCAGTAAGCGCTGCGGCGGTCTGCTTCGCGCCAATGCCGAGGTGGGTCTTGGCAATGCGTGAGAGGGCTGTCAGTCCTGCCTGCCACTCCTTCTCCTGTCCCTTCAGCTCAAACTCAAAGTCGGCTGCGAGGGGCTTGTCCCTGAGTGCCGACACGAATATTGCCTTTGGCTTCTCCGTAGGCACTGCCGACACGGCGTAGGGCAGCTGGTCGATATAACCGAAAATGCCTGCCTCAAGCAGTGTGTTGATAACTTCGTCGCCACTCATCTGGCTGACGTCCTTTGTGCCGTAATCGACAAACTCCTGCTTGCCGTCGGCCTCGACCAAAATGCCCAGCACCTTTCTGCGCTCACCACGCACCACGGCCTTTACCGTGCCGCTTACTGGCGATGCGAACTTCACTTCCGGACAATTCTTGTTGATGAATAGTGCGTCGCCGGCCTTGACCTTGTCGCCCTCCTTCACTACCACCTTTGGGGTGACACCCACAAAGTCGGTCGGAGCAAGACTGTACTTGCCGTTCGACTTCAGCTGAATCTTCTTCCTCTCAGCCTCGCCGGCAAGTTTTATGTCCAAGCCTTTGCGCAATTTGATAATATTGACCATATAAATATAGGGTTTTTAATAAGTTCCTAAATAAAAACGCTGCAAATTTACAAAAATTAAAGTATATTTGAAAGAAAAAAGTGGCAAAAATATCTCCATTTGGGCATTTTTTTGTAATTTTGTCGCGAAAAGCTATAGGGTGTAATCATTTTGCAACCTCGGTATTACAGTTTTGAAACTATTTAAGCACATAATAAACATAGTTGTATGGACAACCGTTGGTCTGTACATACTCGTTGCGACATTGCTCCACGTGCCTGCCATACAGCAGGGGATAGGCAGTGTCGTGGCTTCTGCCATTGCCGGCAAGCTGGGGACACAAGTCAGCGTAGGGAGGGTAGATCTCGGACTTTTCAACCGCATCATAATCGACGATGTCCTAATCCGCGACCAGAAGGGCAAGGACATGCTGCGCTCCACAAGGGTGGCGGCGAAGATAGACCTCATCGACCTCCTCTCGGGCAAGGTCAGCGTCACCTCGGCACAGCTTTTCAGCCCCAAGCTGCTGCTCTACCAGGCTTCGGCGGAGGCAACGCCAAACTTCCAGTTCGCCCTCGACTCGCTCGCCTCCAAGGACTCCACGGCAAAGAAGCCGCTCAACGTCAGCGTCTCGTCGTTCATCATGCGCCACGGACAAGTGTCCTTCGACCGCTACGACAAGCCCTCCACCCCAGGGCGGCTCAACCTGAGCCACATCAACGTGAGCGACATGAACATGTATGCCTCACTGCCCACGCTCACCGACGACACCCTGAGGCTCAACCTGCGCAAGTTCTCGCTGCGCGACCATTCGGGACTCTCGCTCAACCGCCTCTCCTTCGAGCTCTATGCCGACCGCGGCAAGGCCCGACTGGGCAATTTCGTGCTTGAGATGCCCAACTCGCAGCTCAACATTCCCGAGATTAGCGCCTCCTACAGGCACGACAACGGCAAGCTGATACCAGCCACCGTGAAATTCCAAGGCTCGATAGACAAGTCCACCATCACACCCGCCGACATCGCCTTCCTGCTGCCCTCGCTGCGCACATTCCGCAGCCAACTGAGCTGCGACGCACGGTTCAGCGGAACGAGCACAGGCATCAATGTCTCACACTTCAAGGCGGGCTCCGACTCTGGCGACCTCAACATCGACATCTCTGGATGGCTGAAGGAGCAAGGGGCACAGACGCTCTGGTATGCCGACGTGAGGCAGATAGCCCTCTCGCCAAACACCGTGGAGTTCCTCTCCGAGAACCTCAAGGGCGAGAAGACCGAGGCACCCACGGTGCTCCGCAGGCTTGGCAACGTCAGGGCGAGCGGAACGGCGGGAGCCACGCTCGCCGGAGGCATAACGGCGCATGGCGACATACGCACCGACGTGGGAAACATCGACCTGCGCTTCTCCATGGCGCGCAACAAGGCGTTCAGCGGAGCCATAAACACCAAAGGCGTTGACCTCCAGGCACTCACTGCCAACGAACGCCTCGGCATGGCAGCCCTCGACCTCGACCTCAAGGGCAACCTGAAGCCCGCCGCCAACGCCCCGCTCGTGAGCTTCAAGGGCATCGTGTCGCGCTTCAGCTACGATGGCTACATGTTCAGCAACATCAATCTCGACGGCTCCTACTCAGCCACCGAAATGGGCGGCAAGGTGAGCGTCGATGACCCCAACATCAGGTTCGACGCCGAGGGAAGCGTGGCGAGAAGCGGACAGCGCAAGGACTTCACGTTCAACATCGACATCCACGACCTCTGCCCAAAGGCAATACACCTCACCGACCGCTGGAACGACGCACGCTTCGCTGCCTCCGTGACTGCCGACTTCAAGGCCTCCGCCCTCAACGACTCGCAGGGCGAGGTGAGCATCAGCAACTTCCGTTTCACCTCCGACACCGACACTTGCCTCATCAGCCGCATCTCGCTCGCGGCAGGCTACACAGGCGGCACACATGCCATAAGGCTCAACAGCGACTTCGGCAACATCGAGATGTTCGGACAGTTCGACTATGCCACCCTCGGAAAGAGCCTCGCCAACGTCATCAGCCGCCGTCTGCCCACGCTCCCCGGACTGCCACAGGTGAGCCCCACGCTCGGCAACAACTTCGTGCTGAACGCCGACATCACCTCAACCTCGTGGCTGAAACCCTTGCTCAACATTCCACTCGACATACACACTCCGCTGACGCTCAACGTGAACCTCAACGACCAGCTGAGGGACATGACCCTCAACGCCCAGCTCGACGAGTTCAGCTACGGCGAGAGCCTCTACCGTGGCGCAGCCATAGCCATGTCGTCGCCGTTGGACACCCTGCACCTCGATGCCCGCGTGGACAAGCAGATGGGCAATGGCGACATGATGCAGCTCAGCGCGACGTGCTCTGCCGCAGGCAACCGCCTCAACACCTCGCTGCGCTGGGACAACGGCGAGGCAGAGAAGAAACTGTCGGGCGAGCTGAACGCCATAGCCTCGTTCTTCGGCAACGGCGAGGGCAAGAACGCTGCGTCGATCTCCATCGTGCCCTCACACATCAACATTGGCAACAAGCAGTGGAACGTGGTGGCGTCGGGCATACAATACGCGCCAAGGAACATTGCCATCGACCAGTTCAAGATTGAGCATGGACAGCAGTTCATACACATCAACGGAAAGGCATCAGACAGCAACCTCGACTCCCTGCGCATCGACCTGCGCTCGGTGGATGTGGATTATGTGCTCAACCTCGTCAATTTCCATGCCGTGGATTTCAGCGGCGAGGCATCGGGACACGCCTACGTCGTGGCTCCCTTCGGCAACCTTGCAGCCCACGCCAACCTTATGGTCAACAAGTTCCTGTTCCAAGACGGGCGCATGGGTGTGCTCGACGCAAAAGTGGACTGGAACCGGCAGGAGAAGCAGATAGACATCCATGCCATTGCCGACGACGGTCCCGACGCGCTGACATTCATCGACGGCTACGTCTCGCCCTCGCGCAACTTCATCGACCTCGGCTTCCACGCCCAAGGCACACACATCGACTTCCTCCACTCCTTCACCAAGAGCTTCCTCAGCGAGGTGAACGGACAGGCACACGGTAAGCTACAGCTCGCTGGCCCGCTCAACTGCATCAACCTTACGGGAAAGATAGCCGTGACTGGCGATGCCCTCGTGGGTCCGCTCAACTGCCGCTACTATCTCAACAACGACACCGTCACCCTCGTTCCCGACGAGATAAAGCTCGACGGAGTGACCCTCCACGACGCTCACGGCAACGTGGGCCACGTCAGCGGCAGCCTCTTCCATAAGCACCTCACCCGCCTGAGCTACGACTTGAAAGTGAAGGCAGAGAACCTCCTTGCCTACGACCACCGCACGTTTGGCTCCAACACGTTCTACGGCACCGTCTTCGGCACTGGCGACGTAGCCATCCGCGGCCGCAGCGGCCTCTTCGTGATGGACATCGACATCACCCCCCAACCCAACTCCTCCCTCACCTACAACGTATCCTCCCCCGACGCCATCTCGTCGCAGGAGTTTATTGAGTGGAGGGAGAGAAATGAGGAGTGTGGAGTGTGGAGTGAGGAGAGAGATATGTTGTTGAGCGAAAGCGAAAAAAACTGCACTGCCTCAAATCCAGGCACAAGCACATCTCACTCCCCACTCCTCACTCCTCACTCCTCTAATAGCACATCTCACTCCTCACTCCTCACTCCTCACTCCTCATTAAGAAACCTCCCCTCCGACATGTACCTCAACTTCACCATCAACTGCACGCCCGACGCCACCATCAGGCTGCTAATGGACGAGAGGACGGGAGACTACATCACGCTCAACGGAAATGGAGTGATAAGGGCAACATACTACGACAAGGGATCGTTCAACATGTTCGGCACCTACACCGTTGACCACGGCACTTACGGCATCACCATACAGAACATACTGAAGAAGAACTTCACGTTCAACGAGGGCGGGACACTCGTCTTCGGAGGAAACCCATTCGACGCCACACTCAACCTTCAGGCAGTACACACCGTGAACGGAGTGTCGCTCTCCGACCTCAACGTGGGCAACAGCTTCTCAAGCAACACCATACGCGTTAACTGCCTCATGAACATCGGCGGCGTGGCACGCTCCCCACAAGTGAGCTTCGACATCGACATGCCCACCGTCAGCGCCGACGAGAAACAGCTCATACGCAGCGTGCTGAACAGCGAGGAGGAGATGAACCAACAGGTGGTCTATCTGCTCGGCATTGGCAAGTTCTATCCGCAGACAAACAACAACGCCTCCACACAGGGCGGACAGTACAGCCAAACCTCGCTCGCCATGCAGAGCCTGCTATCAGGCACCATCAGCGGACAGATAAACTCCATACTCGGCTCGGTGATAAAGAGCAACAACTGGAACTTCGGAGCCAACATCTCCACTGGCGACGAGGGTTGGAACAATGCCGAATACGAGGGACTACTCAGCGGTCGCCTTCTCAACAACCGATTGCTCATCAACGGACAGTTCGGCTATCGCGACAACGCTGCCACGGCAAGCACCTCGTTCATTGGCGACTTCGACATCCGCTATCTCCTAACGCCCAACGGCAACCTCTCGCTAAAGGTGTATAACGAGACCAACGACCGCTATTTCACCAAGTCGAGCCTCAACACCCAAGGCGTAGGCCTGATAATGAAAAAAGACTTCACCTCCTTCCGCGATTTGTTTGGGAAGAAGAAAAAGAAAAAGAAAAAATAAGTAGGAATATAAACAAAATTGAATTGCTACGCGTGGTTATTCGGCGCAGCAATTCAATCTTCAATTTTTAATTTTTAATTCTCAATTCTTAATTCTTAATTCTTAATTCTTAATTTGTAATCATCACATCATGCAGCTTGTAACTCCCAGTGTGGTAGCTATTGCCGTTGCTATAGACACGATGAGCTGAACTATCAGCTTCCAAGTTTCTTTTTTGTTTACTGTACTCATAGGAAAAAAGAAATTTA
>CAMAGM010000072.1 GCA_945833995.1 uncultured Prevotella sp. | reverse complement strand
GCAAAGGTTTGGGCTAATCCCGACAAGGCAAACAACGTGCTCGGCTGGAAGGCAGAGACAAGTCTTGAGGACACGCTCAAGTCGGCTTGGAACTGGCAGGTGAAGCTGCGCGAGAGAGGAATACAGTAAAAAATTGAAGAAATATTATTTCTGGGTAAAACCAGATTTATTTTGTGTTTGTGTTGTTGTTATCCCCCGATGTGAATCGGGGGGTAATTTTTTTTGTGGGTATTGATAGGACCCACATTTATAAAAGCCACGTTATGTGTTTGGCAAAGCCTTGCGCTTCTTGTAGAGTTGGTAGGAGTTTACCACGTTGTGCCAGATGGAGTAGAAGCCTCCTGCCGTGGCGGTGATGGGGGAGAGAAAGGTGTAGCCAAGCCAAATGATGAACACTGTGTTCTTCTGTCCAAGAGCCTGACCAGCCTCCATGCGTACGCCGTAATGGTTGCCTATCCACTTTCCGAAACCAAACTGGAAAAGGCAAGCCACGAGCGTGACAATGGCTATGCCGCCAACATTCCACATCGACTCATGGCTATGTGCAAGTGCCTTGCAGGTGACGGCAATGGCAATGGCAAGTGACACCGCCCACATGTAGAAAGCGAGGTCTTTGGTGTTCACTATGCGGCGATGGAAACCTGGCATGAGATAGCGCACGAACCAAGCGAGGAACAGTGGCACGATGAGCAGTGGGAAGACCTTGTGTATGATGACCATGAAGGCGGGAATGAATGTCAGGCCCGCCTGCGGGTGTGCCACGGGGAGAAGAAGGGGACAGAGCACGGCAACCACGAGATTGATGATGATGGTGTAGGATGTGGTTGCGGCGGAGTCGCCACCGAGCTTCTGAGTGACAACGGCACATGCTGTTGCGGTAGGGCAGATTATGGCAAGCATGAAACCCTCTATAACGAGCCGCGCCTTTGTGGTGGGATAAGCCCAAAGGACGAGGCACGCCACGGCAAAGAGCAAGCATTGGGTGAGAAGTAGCCAGGCGTGCCATCGGTGTGGCTTCAGGTCGGTGGGCTTTATCTTGCAAAAAGCCACGAAGAGCATGAAAAACAACAGTACGGGCTGTATGAACTCAGTGAAAGCGAGAATGTCGCTCTTTACCTCGTAGTCGAGTGGCAAGGCGCGGCATATAAAATATGCCAGCGCACCACTAATCATCGACACTGGCAATGTCCAATTTTTCAGAAACCTTATGATTCTCATTATCGTTCTTTTTACCTTATCCTTTTTCTTAGGAGTTGCAAAGTTAACTAATTACCTTGTTAATCAACAATCTATCACCATAAATTTAAACTGATTTAACGTATCAGCATTTCACTTCTCCGTGCTATATATAATAAGGTATAGATGGATTTAATAATTTTTTAGAGCAACTTTTTATTCAATCAGTAGGATAATTTGGAAAATTATACTATCTTTGCACCCGATTTCGATAAACAAAAACAATAACCTATTAGTCTAAAATAAATGATAAAGTTTTCCAAAACGGAAAACTTTTGATTTAAAAAGAGACGAAAAGTTTTCCAAAACATAAAACTTAAACATGGAGATTAAAAGCTTTACCATTACCAAAAGAGATGGGAAACAAGACCGTTTCTCGCTTGACAAAATCATGAATGCCATAGTAAAGGCATTCCAAAGTGTGGATGAGGTTGCTGACCTTGGTCTCATTTCCAAGATCATCAGCCACCTTGACATTCACGAGGGAATCAAGGTTGAGGACATTCAGAACCAAGTAGAGGAGGCGCTGATGAAGGAGGGACGCTACAAGGTGGCAAAATCTTTCATGCTATACCGCCAGCGTCACACTGAGGACCGCGAGACTATGGAGAAGATGCGCTTCCTTGCAGAGTATTGCGAGGCAGCCAATGCCGCAACTGGCTCAAAATATGACGCTAACGCCAACGTTGAGCACAAGAATATTGCCACGCTGATCGGTGAGTTGCCAAAGTCGAACTTCATCAGGCTCAACCGCCGTCTGCTTACTGACCGCATAAAGAAGATGTATGGCAAGGAGCTTGCTGAGAGATACATCGACCTGCTGACACACCATTTTATATATAAGAACGACGAGACTTCGTTGGCAAACTACTGCGCCTCAATCACCATGTATCCCTGGCTCATCGGTGGAACGACATCCATTGGCGGCAACTCCACAGCTCCGACAAACCTGAAATCGTTCTGTGGCGGATTTGTGAACATGGTGTTCATGGTGTCGAGCATGCTTAGTGGTGCGTGCGCTACGCCTGAGTTCCTCATGTACTTGAACTATTTTATCGGCTTGGAGTATGGTAAGGACTACTATAAGGAACCAGACAAGGTGGTTGACCTCTCGCTGAAACAGCGCACTATTGACAAGATGATAACCGACTGCTTTGAGCAGATTGTCTATTCGATAAATCAGCCAACAGGTGCCCGCAACTATCAGGCAGTGTTCTGGAACATCGCTTACTACGACAAACCATATTTCGAGAGCCTCTTTGGCGATTTCTATTTCCCCGATGGCTCACGTCCCGACTGGGAAGGACTTTCGTGGCTGCAGAAGAGATTCATGAAGTGGTTCAACAACGAGCGAACAAAGACCGTGCTGACATTCCCCGTTGAGACAATGGCGCTGCTATGTCAGGATGGCGACGTGATAGACAAGGAATGGGGCGACTTCACTGCAGAGATGTATAGCGAGGGTCACTCGTTCTTCACCTATATGAGCGACAATGCCGACTCGCTGTCGAGCTGCTGCCGTCTGCGCAACGAAATACAGGACAACGGCTTCAGCTACACCCTTGGCGCGGGTGGCGTATCTACTGGCTCGAAGAGCGTGCTGACCATCAACCTCAACCGTTGCATCCAGTATGCCATCAACCACAAGATTGACTATGTTGAGTATCTCTCCGACATCGTTGACCTCTGCCACAAGGTGCAGCTCGCATACAACGAGAACCTCAAGGACCTGCAGGAGCACGGGATGTTGCCATTGTTCGACGCGGGCTATATCAACATCGGTCGCCAATATTTGACTATCGGAGTGAACGGACTCGTGGAGGCAGCTGAGTTCTGCGGACTGCAGATCACCAACAATCCCGACTATCTCAAATTTGTCCAGACCGTTCTTGGCGTTGTGGAGAAATACAACAAGATGTACCGCACGAAGGACGTGATGTTCAACTGCGAGATGATACCTGCGGAGAACGTGGGAGTAAAGCATGCCAAGTGGGATAGGGAGGACGGATATTTCGTTCCGCGCGACTGCTACAACAGTTATTTCTACATCGTAGAGGACGACTCGCTCAACGTCATCGACAAGTTCCAGTTACACGGAGCGCCATACATCGAGCATCTCACGGGTGGCTCAGCACTCCACATGAATCTTGAGGAGCATCTGTCGAAGCAGCAGTACCGCCAACTGCTGAAAGTGGCAGCCAAGGAAGGTTGCAACTATTTCACGTTCAACATTCCCAACACCATATGCAACGACTGCGGACACATCGACAAACGCTACTTGAAGGAGTGTCCTCATTGCCATTCGAAGAACGTGGATTACATGACCCGAATCATCGGCTACCTGAAGCGTGTCAGCAACTTCTCGCAGGCAAGGCAACAGGAGGCGCAGCGAAGATACTATATTAAGGAGTTAAAGGAGTAAATGGAGTTAAGGAGTAAAGGAGTTAAGGAGTTAAGACAATAGTTGGGAGTTAAAGTAATAAAAGGAGTTAAAGGAGTTTAGAAAGAATGTTGAAATACGTAAACACGGGCGTCGTCTTTCAGGAAGTACCTGACGAGGTGACGCTCTCAATAAACCTCTCACGCTGTCCTTGCCATTGCCCCGGCTGCCACAGCCAGTATCTTTGGGAAGACATAGGGGAGCCACTCACGGCAATGCGCCTCGACGCACTCGTGAGGGAATACAGGCAGGATATCACTTGCGTATGCTTCATGGGTGGCGATGCCGAGCCAGAATATCTTGAGACCCTTGCAAGATTTCTTCACCGCGAGCACCCACAACTGAAGGTGGCATGGTATAGCGGTCGCTCGCGCGTACCTTATAATATAAATAAAGCAGCGTTCGACTACATAAAACTCGGTCCCTACATCAAGCACCTGGGATGCCTGAAACAACCAACCACCAACCAAAGACTCTACAAGAAGGCAGTTGGTGACAGCTTCACGGACATAACGTCGCGTTTCTGGCAGAAATAGCGGTTGTGTCCGCACACACCAAAAAATAGCAAAATAGCATAAAGTAGGACTGTGTTCGCACACATAGCCTTGATTTGTATCAATAAAGGGGGTAAATCTTACAGTTTGCACGATTTTTCTATTGACAGAATACAAAAAATGATGTACCTTTGCATTGTCAAAAGACAAAAGGGCATGTGAATGCCAACCGAATTAGATAGGTTTTTAGTTATTTAGATATAATTTGTTTCATAGACAATGTTTTTGGTTAGGTAATAGATTGTTAGTTTTAGGTTATTTGATTTTAGGTTTTTAGTTAGGTAATAGATTGTTATTTTAGGTTTTTAACAAGGTATTGGTTAGGTAAAAGATTGATTCGCTAAAAGGATAACAATGACGCAGGCAAAGCCGTGAGGCTGAGCCTTTCGTGGAGGGAGGATTCTCCAACATGAGAAATCAAAGAGGAGAATTTGAGAGAATATGCAATATTACACATAGGCGACGCCGTCAGGACATTGGGTTCTTGACGGCGTCGTTTTTTTGTTAGCCTATCTCCTCGTCGAAAATCCTGTCGAACACACTGCGAAGGTGTTGGCGGTTGACGATTATCTCTCGCAACTCCTTCAGCTTACGGGCATTGTCCGACTGCGGAATCCATAGCTTTATGTAACCATTCACAGAGTATTTGTTTGCCATGTGCTCCACAAAACGCTTCCATTGTCCCTCCTTGTCGAGCTGCGGATAGTTGGAGAGCCCGAACTGTACGGCGCGGCGGAACACCACGTCGGGATCGAGGTCGCGGTCAGCTTCTGCCACTATGCGCCCATAGATGCTGCGTGGCGCATGGGCAGCAGAGGCGCGGTGGTCCTCTATCGCCTCACGCATTATTTTCAGTTGGTCGGGAGAGAACCATCGTTTCAGCCTCGCGTCGGTGGCAAGAATTTTTCCGCCCGTGATGTGGTGTACGGCGCGTGGTCCCGACATGCCGATGTCGTGATAGGCAGCCACTACGTATGCCATGTTTATGTCGGCACCAACCACGTTAGCCAAATCGAGCGAGTTGCGTATGACGCGGGTAACGTGGGCAGTGGAGTGCGCCTTGTCGAAATTCTGGTATTCGGGAAGTATGTTCTTCTCTACAAAATCGACCAAATCGAGTGAAGCTATCTTGTTGAGCATGGTGAAAATGTGATGTATCGCTTATTATTCGTTAAAAAAGTCACTATTTGTTTGCAAATGTACGCAATTATTTCTACTTTTGCAAGAAAGTTCAGAGAAAAAGAATAAAACTATGCAAGATACTGTCAAAGAAACGAAGATTCAGCACGACGTGAGGTGCAATTCACCCAAGGCGTGGCTTCTCGCCGCACGTCCGAAGACATTGACCGGGGCAGCAGTGCCAGTAATGATTGGCTTGGCGCTTGCCTACAACGACGTGACCCTCTACGAGGACAAGGCTTTCAGCTGGGTGGCGGCGGCACTTTGCATGCTGTTTGCCATGATAATGCAGATTGACGCCAACTTCGTGAACGATTTCTTCGACTATGCCAAGGGCACCGACGACACAGAGCACCGTCTTGGCCCGCGGCGTGCCTGCGCCCAAGGCTGGGTGAGCATCGACAGAATGAAGCATGCCATTGCCCTCACCACCTGCGTGGCATGCCTCGTGGGTCTGCCCCTGGTGCTCTATGGCGGACTTGAGATGATACTTATCGGCATGCTCTGCGTGATATTCTGCTTCCTCTACACCACACACCTTTCTTATATAGGGCTTGGCGACATGCTCGTGGTGGTGTTCTTCGGCATAGTTCCCGTATGCACCATCTACTATATCCAATACCACACCGTGACTTTCCCCGTGTTTTGGGCATCGCTGGCTTGCGGCATCGTGATAGACGCACTGCTCATTGTCAACAATTTCCGCGATAGGGACACCGACAAGACGGCTGGCAAGAACACCATTGTGGTGAGGATTGGTGCCGAGAAAAGCCTCATGCTCTACCTTGCAACGGGATGGCTGGCATACCTCATGGGCATACTCTTCTGGAGCGAGGGTCATGTGTTGGCTTTCGTCCTGCCCACGATATATGTCGTCCTGCACACTTTCACCTATCTGAAGATGAAGCGCATCAACCGCGGCAAGGCACTCAACCTCTGCCTTGGCGAGACGGCACGCAACATATTCATCTATGGGCTCACGCTGACCCTCGGCCTGCTTATCTGAGGTAGAAATAGTATATTGCGGCAAGGGCAGCCAGCACAGCTATGGTGACTACCGTGCGGATAAGGCAGCCCGCAACCTTCTTCACCACGAAGAAACCGACGATGATGAGAAGCAGGATAAAAAGGTAATATACGAAACTTTCCATTATTTTTTCATTACTTGTTTGAATGACGTAGGTATCTGTGTCGCAAACTCCATCGGCTCGTGTGTGATGGGATGGGTGAAGCAGAGCATGTAGGCATGTAGGCAAAGACGGTGTAGTGGGTCGTCGCCATTGCCGTATTTCACGTCGCCGCAAACCGGATGCCCCATGTCGGCGGAGTGGACGCGGATCTGGTTCTTGCGCCCTGTCTCAAGCTTATACTCCACGAGCGAGTGCTCCGTGGTGCGGTCGAGCACGTGGAAATGGGTCACGGCATACTTGCCCCCATTGTCAACAGGCGAGGAAAAGGTGATATAAGCCTTGTTGTCCTTAAGCCAGTTTGCTATTGTGCCGCCATCGTCCATCACCTCTCCACTCACTATTGCCACATATCGGCGGTCATAGACGATGTCGTGCCAGTTGTGCTCGAATATCTGTTCCGTCTCCATGTCCTTGGCATAAACCATGAGTCCGCTTGTGTCGCGGTCGAGGCGGTGCACCACATGGGCACGGCACTTCTGGCGGCTCTTGCTGAAATAGTCGTCGAGCACGCTCTTCACGTTGAGCGACGAGTGCCCCGCAGCCATCGACAGTATGCCTACGTTCTTCTCAACCACCACGAGCCAACGGTCCTCATAGACAATCTTCACATAGCGGCTCTTGAAAGCCGATTGGTTGCGCTTCGATTGGCTCACGGCAACCTTCATGCCAGGCTGGAGTGGGAAGTCGAACTGTGTGACACACTTCCCGTCCACCTTTATTCCCCTGCCTTGCAGGGTAGCCTTCACCTTCGAGCGGCTCTCGCCAAGGTTGGCGAGCAGAAACTCGAGCAGCGGTTTTGGCTCATTCACGACCAGGTGCTTGTAGTCGCCAGGTCGGTTATATCCATAATTGTATTTCATTGTGCAAAACACCTTTTCTGTTTTCGGGAGCAAAGTTACAAAAAATAATTCATTCCCACAACTGTATCGTCACGTGATTTTTGCATATTCTTGCAAAATAAATAAGGTATAGGTAAGAAAAACTTGATTTAAAGTAGCAAAAAGTAAGTTTTCTGTGATTTTTTTTAGAATTTTGTTTGTTTTTTCAAGAAAAAGATGTAACTTTGCAACCGCTTAGCAAAAAGAAGAAATAAAGTTTGAAATATAAACAACTAAAAAAAGAAAAATTTATGAACGCAGCACAAGTTGTAGAGGAACTGAAAGTAAGGTTCCCAAACGAGCCTGAGTATATCCAGGCAGTAAGTCAGGTACTTCCAACCATCGAGGAAGAGTACAACAAGCACCCAGAGTTCGAGAAGTCGAACCTCGTTGAGCGTCTTTGCATTCCAGACAGAGTTATCGAGTTCCGCGTAACATGGACAGACGACCAGGGCAAGGTGCAGACGAACATGGGCTACCGTATTCAGCATAACAACGTCATCGGCCCTTACAAGGGTGGTATCCGTTTCCACAAGTCGGTGAACCTTGGTATCTTGAAGTTCCTCGCATTTGAGCAGACATTCAAGAACTCTCTGACAACTCTCCCTATGGGTGGTGCTAAAGGTGGTTCTGATTTCTCACCACGTGGCAAGAGCGACGCTGAGGTAATGCGTTTCTGCCAGGCTTTCATGACTGAGCTTTATCGTCACATCGGTCCAGACGAGGACGTTCCAGCTGGCGACATCGGTGTTGGTGGTCGTGAGGTTGGCTACATGTTCGGCATGTACAAGAAGCTCACACACGAGTGGAGTGGTGTTCTCACCGGCAAGGGTCGCGAGTTCGGTGGCTCTCTCATCCGTCCTGAGGCAACAGGTTACGGTACGGTATATTTCCTCCTCTCCATGCTTGAGACACGCGGCATCAGCCTTGAGGGCAAGAAGGTGCTCATCTCGGGTTCGGGCAACGTGGCACAGTATGCTACTGAGAAGTGCATCCAGCTCGGTGCAAAGGTGCTGACACTTTCTGACTCAGACGGTTACATCTACGATCCAGACGGCATCGACCGTGCAAAGCTCGACTATGTCATGGAGCTGAAGAACATTGAGCGCGGACGTATCAAGGAATATGCAGAGGAATATCCTAACGCAGTATATCATGCTGGCGAGCGTCCATGGGGCGAGAAGGCTGACATCGCACTGCCTTGCGCTACACAGAACGAGATCAATGGCGAGCAGGCACAGATGCTCGTTGACAATGGCGTGTTCGCCGTGGCAGAGGGTGCCAACATGCCTTCTACTCCAGAGGCAGTAAAGGCATTCCAGGACGCAAAGATTCTCTACGCTCCTGGTAAGGCTTCAAACGCCGGTGGTGTGGCAGTGTCTGGTCTTGAGATGAGCCAGAACTCAGAGCGTCTGAGCTGGACATCTGAGGAGGTTGACAACCGCCTGAAGCTCATCATGAAGGACATTCACGAGAACTGCGTGAAGTATGGCACACAGCCCGACGGCTACATCAACTACGTGAAGGGTGCCAATGTAGCAGGCTTCATGAAGGTTGCAAAGGCAATGATGGCACAGGGAATAGTATAATAGTTGACGAGTAAACAAGTTCACGAGTTGACAAGTTGTTTGTCCGTACGCTTGATATAGCCGAGGACAAAACTTGTCAACTCGTTTCTTGTTCACCAACAAACAACATATCAACTGAAACTATAAATAAAGTTAAATATTACAACCGTATTACTAAATTCTTCATTCATCATTCTTCATTCTTCATTTTTCTTCGTACCTTTGCAGCCGATTTATTCTGTGGAGGCTCGGTAAAGAGGCAGCACGAAGCATGTCCGCCTCGCAGAGAAAACCCGTTTATAACAAAAAAATGTACGCAATTGTAGAAATTAACGGTCAGCAGTTCAAGGCTTCTGAGGGCGCAAAGCTCTACGTTCACCACATGAAGGACGTGAAGGAAGGTCAGGCTGTTGAGTTTGAGAAGGTACTGCTCGTCGATAACGAGGGAGCAGTTAAGGTAGGCGCACCAACCGTAGATGGCGCCAAAGTAGTATGTGAGGTTGTGAACCCACTTGTAAAGGGTGACAAGGTCATCGTTTTCAAGATGAAGCGTCGCAAGGACTATCGCAAGAAGAATGGTCATCGCGCTCAGTTCACACAGATTGAAGTTAAACAAGTAATCGCTTAAATTCAGGAGGAAGTAAGAAATGGCACATAAAAAAGGTGTTGGTAGTTCTAAGAACGGCCGTGAATCAGCTTCACAAAGATTAGGCGTCAAGATTTGGGGTGGTCAGCAGTGCATAGCAGGCAACATCATCGTTCGCCAGCGTGGTACAAAGCACAACCCAGGTAACAATGTCGGTATCGGCAAGGACGATACTCTCTACGCATTGGTTGACGGAACTGTAAACTTCAAGAAGGGACGCTTCAACAAGAGCATCGTTTCTGTTATTCCAAACGCAGAGGCCTAATTAACATTTTAAAAAGACAATAATTTATTCCAAACAAACAACAGAATCCCACAGTTCTCACGAGCTGTGGGATTTCTGCGTTTTATAGTCCCCGAAAGCCCCCTTCAGCTCCCCCAAGGGGGAGTGATGGCTGCGCACAGTGGAAGTGCTAACGTGGCTCTCCCCCTTGGGGGAGTTGGAGGGGGCTTCTCTTAATTCTTAATTCTTAATTCTTATGGAATCTATACGATTCGTCAAACAGTGCCCTTGCCGTATTTATTTCAAGGAATGTCGTACCGCCGTTCAGGCCTGACGTTCCACTGAGGTAGGCAATGCGGTCGTCCAACTCAATATATCCCTTCTGGCGAAGCATACGCACGGCAGCAAGGAACAGCTCTTGAGCCGATATGTGCTCTTTCTGATACACAGGAATCACACCGTAGGAAAGGTTGAGCAGACGCTGCAGTTTCTCGTTGTAGCAGATGGCAAGCACAGGGTTTGGACCACGGAATGCCGCCAAGTTGCGTGCCGTCTGACCTGTTGAGCTGTCGGTGATAATTCCCTTCACGTTCATTGTCTCAGTCGATTCTATCGCACTGCGTGAGAGAAACTCGCGCACGGTGCAGTTCTCCGACATAGGTATCACGATGTCGTTCTCCCTCACCTTGTCCTTCTCCGCCTGTTCGGCAATCTGTGCCATAGTGCGCACAGCCTCCACTGGATAGTCGCCCGTAGCCGTCTCGCCACTGAGCATAAGCGCGTCGGTGCGGTAGTATATGGCGTTGGCAATGTCTGTCACCTCGGCACGCGTAGGACGAGGGTTGTGTATCATGGTGTGGAGCATCTGCGTAGCCACGATAACAGGTTTCTTTGCCCTCACGCACTTGCGGATGATGCTGCGCTGTATGCCAGGGATGCGCTCTATTGGCACCTCTATGCCGAGGTCGCCACGCGCTATCATAATACCATACGAAGCCTCGATAATCTCGTCGATGTTGTCAACGCCCTCCTGATTCTCTATCTTTGAGATAATCTTTATGTCGCTGCCCCTTTCGTCGAGAATGTCCTGTACAGCCTTTACGTCAGCCGCGCTGCGTACGAAGGAGTGGGCAATGAAGTCGATGTCCAAGTCAATGGCGAGGTTGATGTTCCTCACGTCCTTCTCCGTGAGTGCAGGCAGGTCGATATGCACTCCTGGCACATTCACGCTCTTGTGAGAGCCGAGGTCACCCTCATTCTGCACCTGTGCTATCACGGCAGGGCCGTTTATCCCTATCACCTTCATGGCGAGTGCGCCGTCGTCGAAAAGTATCTCGTCGCCCTCTTTCACGTCGGCAGCGAAGTTCACATACGAGAGGTTTATGATGTCGTGCTCGGTGTCCATTTCCGGACGTCCGAATATCTTCACCACGTCGCCCACCTTATAATGTATAGGTGCGCTACATCCCGTAGTCCTTATCTCAGGGCCTTTTGTGTCGATAAGTATTCCTATGTGATGGGAAACCTTGCGTGTGTTCTCCACTATCTCCGTTATTCCTTCCGGAGTGGCATGTGCCGTGTTCATTCTCACTACGTTCATACCAGCCTCAAAAAGCTCGCGTATGAACTCTACGCTACATCTGCGGTCGCTGATGGATGCTACAATCTTCGTCTGTTTCATTGCTTATACTGTCCAGTTTGCTGTAAAAAACCTAAATACGTCTGCAAAGTTACAACAAAAAAATGAGAATAAGCACTAAACATCGGAAAATATTTCTGTGTATTTTGATTTTTATCTGTGAGTAGTGTGGGTTTTGATTGGCAGTTTGTGTCATATTGCTTAACTTTGCACCATTGAAAATCGACTTAAGGCGAGTCATTCACGCAGGAACATGTATTCATTCCCGCAACCCCTGTGTAGGGGACATTGACAGAATACTAAGGTCTATTTAAAATATTGCTAATGATGCAAAACAAAGCAGAGAAGAAACAATACGTAGCTCCCCAAATGGTGGTTTACCATTTGGAGCATACTCAGATTTTGTCTTTAAGTACTGGCGGAGGGACATTACAGTCCCTTGAAGACAATGAAGAGGTTTACAATTGGAATTAAAGTGAATAAGTATGGAAAAGCATATACAATCTTTGATGGCTCTTGTTGCCATCACGTTCTTTGTTGCATGTACGTCGGAGAACAGCGAAACAGTCGAGAATGAAAGTAACACAAAGTTGATGACTTTTACTGCCACGCAGGATAGAGGCGAGGCAGGCACCAAGGCAGCTCTCGCCTCTGATTGCAAAACGATAAATTGGGAGCAAGACGACAAAATAAGCGTGCTTTATGGCACAGCTAACCAAGAGTTTACGCTGACGGGTGGGGCAGGGACAAGCAGTGCCACTTTCCAAGGCTCAGCGGCAACGGCCGATTCTTATACCGCCGTATATCCTTACTGTTCTTCTGCAAAGTTAGAATCTGAAGGCACAGTATCAGGCATCACTCTTCCCGCCACGCAGACAGCAACACGAAACGGCTTCGACAAGTCAGCTGCATTGATGATAGCTAAGAGCAACAATACATCTTTGTCGTTTCTTAATGCTGTAGGTTATGTTAAGGTAATGCCTAAGTTTGATTGTAGCCAAATTATATTGAGCGCAGCTGATGAAACAGCTGTTTTAGCTGGTACTGGCAAGCTATCCTTAAATTCGGAGGATTCTCCTACACTTGACTTCACTTCTTCCACCAACAAATCCTATTCTATAAAGCTTACAGGGACCATATCTTCCGACAACGCCTATTATATCGCAGTTCCTGCCATTACCCTCAACGCAGGTTGGAGCATTTCTTTTACCACAACTTCTGACAGCAAGATATATACTCGAAAAGGAAGCAATCCAATTACTTTTACTCGCAACAAAGTAATTAACCTTGGTGAGTTTGATTTGACTGCAACTTATTGGGAGTTGGAAAAAAACGGAAAAGTTCCAGCTGAAAAGCAAATTGACATGGGATTGATTATCACAGAAAATGGAACGGACTATAAAGTTATATTCGCCCAAAGTAACCTAACGGCAACAGGACTTGCCGTCAACGATTATGACTATGGCGACTATTTTGCATGGGGAGCGACAGAACCATGGTATAAAAGTCTTAGTCCTTCAACTGTATGGAAAGATAACAAGACTGGCGGCTATACACAAGATAACTGTCCATCATATCAAAATGGCTACTATGATGATTTAGGTATTTTATTGATAAATTATGATGCTGCCCAACAAATATTGGGTGGAGACTGGCAGATGCCGACTAAAGAAATTTGGGAGGCATTGAATAGTTCTGATTATTCATGGGAATTTATTACCCCAAATAGTATCAATGGATATTTGGTGAAAAGCATATCGACAAGTCAAACTGTTTTTTTGCCTGCAGCTGGATATTTCGATAATGAAACTATTGTATATAGTAATCAAATTGGTTATTACTGGTCGAGCACTTCTAATTACTACGAAAATGCATTTAATCTTAAGTTAGATAATTCGACTCATGCATTTACTACTGAATGGCGATATTTCGGACACTCAATCCGCCCAGTTCGCCTTATCAAAATCGAGTGATGAAGTTATAAAAGGCAAACAGACTCATTAGTTATCAGAGTAGGACAGTCCCTATACGAGACAGGCATTTACCGCCGTCCATCTCCGCTTATCTCCCGTTTGAAGGGACTTACATAAAGTAAAGTCCCTACTGGAGGCGGAAATAGCGGCGGAAATGAACTTTAATTGACTTCGTTGAACTTTGTTTCTTTAATTCTTTAATTCGCAACGCGATAGACGCCCTAACGATAGCTGTTACAGTCGTTCCACAGTTTTGGAACTGTTGTGACAACAACGATGGAACAAGTGTGACAACAGTCATGGAACGACCGTGACAATAGAGTAGCCAGTTGTCAACTGACTGCCGAACCACCGACGAGTTCAATGCCGAGGCTGACAAGATGCGTGCCGAGGGCAACCACCTGCTGTTCACCCATTTGGTTGGCGGCAACCACAGGGCAACATGGTTTGTGGCATACGGCATACCGAGCATACAGGACTGGCTGTTTGAGCAGAAAAGGTGAGGCTGCGGCGTAGTTTTTTTAATATTTAACGTCAAAAGCTTGCACGGCTGACGAAATTTGCTTAACTTTGCAACCGAATATTACGTTACCATGGGGTTGACTGGATTTGACAGCGGGCAGAAATGGTACGTAAGCATGCG
>CAMAGM010000071.1 GCA_945833995.1 uncultured Prevotella sp. | reverse complement strand
TTTTTCCTATGAGTACATCAACAAACAAAAACACTTGGAAGCTGATAATTCAGCTTATTGTGTCGATAGCTACGGCTATAGCAACTACTCTTGGCGTTACGAGCTGCATGTTGTAGATTGAACGTTGAAGGTTTAAAATTGAATTGCTGCGCCAGCCAACAACGCGCAGCAATTCAACCTTCAACAATTCTAACAGAGTGTCTTTCTCAACTAAAAAAATATTACATTATGATCAAACGACTAATGAATTTCCTCGATGCCTCACCCGTAAACTTTCTTGCGGTAAGGAACATCGCAGACGAGCTGGAGAAGGCGGGATTCCGTCGGGTTAACCCTAAAGAGCCATTGGAAACAGTGAAAGAAGGCGACAAACTGTATGTTACGAAGAACGACTCTTCGATTGTACATCATCTTCTCGCTTCTCAAAGGCAAGGTCGATACCGAGGTGAAGAGCGTCCTTGGCAGAGCCGACGTGGTGGTCAAGACCAAGAACGACATCTTCGTACTCGAACTGAAAGTGGACGACACCGTTGACAACGCCTTAGCGCAGATTGACAGCAAGGGCTACGCCATACCATACGAGGCAGACGGACGAAAGGTGACCAAGTGCGGCGTAAGCATCTCGTCGGAAGCCCGCACCATCACCCACTGGCGTGTGGTTGACGAGGAGGGCAACATCGCCGATGAGCAGAAATTTAGTTGACTACAAATAGTTTAAGTCAACTATGGACTATTTGAACAGGAGTTGTGAGAACTCAGTCAAATAGATGCGCCAGTTGCGCCAAATGTGGCCTCTGTCGGTCTCACGGTAGGTGTACATGTAGCCCTTCTCGTCGAGATAGCGTCGCAGGTCGGCATTCTGCTGATAGAGAAAGTCGGTGGCACCTATGGCAATCCAATATAGCTTGGGCTTGGCGGCGAACAGAGTGGCGAGTTGTTGTTGAAGCTCAGAGTTAGACTGCAGCAATTCATAGAATGTCTTTGTCTGGTCGCCATTTATGTGAAGTCCTGCCGAAAACAGTCCTATGTAGTCAAACTTGTCAGGGAAGCGCTTGGAGATTTGGAACGAGTGTCCGCCACCCATCGACAAGCCGCAGACGGCACGGTGTGCCTTGTCGGTCTTCACCTTGTAGTGGCTCTCCACATAGTCCACGATGTCCATAAAACTCTCGTCCATAGTGGCTTTAGGCGTTGTTATGGGGTTGACGCTCTCAATGAACGACGGTTGATACATACCTCTCGACCATTCTCCAGGAGCAGCCTGGCAAGCGGTGTTGCCATTAGGCATCACAACAACCATTGGCACTGCCTTGCCCGCCGCTATTAGGTTGTCGAGAATCTGCGCCGTGCGTCCCTGTGTTGGCCATGCGTCCTCGTCGCCACCCGCTCCGTGCAGCAGATAGAGCACTGGGTAGTCCTTGCCTTGGTCGTAGCATGGTGGGGTGTAGATGCTCATGCGGCGTTTCATGCCCAGAGTAGGGCTGTCGTACCACACCTTCGAGAGATTGCCATGAGGCACCTCGTTCACCGAATAGAGGTCGCCCTTGCTGCCTTTATCGCCTTTTACGATGAAGAAGCTCGTCAGGGCAGCCACATCGCGGTTTACATAGGCGTTGGCAGGGTCGAGTATGGTTGTCCCGTCAACTATTATGTTATAGGTGTATAGTTCTGGCTCCAGCTTGCCTGAGGTTATCGACCACACGCCGCGATCGTCCTTTGTCAGTTCAGCCACTCCAGGCATCTCTGCCTTGCCGATTGGCGTGTCAACTATTTTAAGCGGCAGGAATGTTCCTGTCACCTCCACTTTCCTTGCCTGCGGGGCAAAGAACGAGAACGTCACTGTGCCATCAGGATTTACCACTGGCGATTTTATCTCTGTTCCGCTCCATAGTGCCTCTTGTGCGGACGATGTCACGGCAGCCATTACTGCCACAATGAAAGTAAGGATTTGTCTTTTCATAAATATTTTTTAGTTGATGAGTATTTTTTAAGTTGACAAGTAAACAAGTTGACGAGTAAACAAGTTATTTGTTATGCCATATAGGCTTTAGCACTATCAACTTGTCAACTCGTCAACTTTAAGAGATACTATTCTTCAGCATCTGGAGCCTTGTCTATAAGGTCCATAAACTGGTCGAGCTTTGGAGTGATGATGATCTGTGTGCGGCGGTTGCGCAGCTTGCCTGTCTCAGTGTCGTTGCTGACGAGAGGGTTATACTCGCCACGACCACCGGCAGTCAGACGCTTGGGGTCAACTCCATACTGGTTCTGCAGAGCCTGAACCACGCTTGAGGCACGCAGACAGGAGAGGTCCCAGTTGTTGCGTATGTTCTTCATCGAAGCGGCAGCCGAGTTTACCGGTACGTTGTCGGTGTTGCCCTCTATGAGCACGTCATAGTCGCTGTAGTCCTTTATTATTTTCGCAATCTTGCTGAGAGTCTCGGCAGCACGGTCGTTAATCTCATACGAGCCGCTCTTGTAGAGCATGTTGTCGGCAAGCGAGATATACACCACGCCCTTCAGCACCTGCACGTCCACCTCCTTCAGCTCCTCCTTGCTGAGCGAGCGTGTGAGGTTGTTGGTGAGCACCATGTTGAGCGAGTCGCTCTTGCTCTTCACCTCCACTAGATGGCGGATATACTGGTTCGACTCGTTGATTTGGTCCACCAGCTTGTCGATGCTGATGTTGTTCTGCGAAGCGTTGGTCAAGCTCTTGTCGAGCGATGCCTGTAGGGCTGCCATGTCGGCAGTCTTCTGGTTGAGCTGCTCCTGTAGTGCCGCAGCGCGAGCCGAGGCAGCCGCGAGCTGCTCTTTCACGTCAACATACTTCTGTCCGAGTTCCTTGTTCTCTGCCTGGCAGTTTGCCAGTTCCTTTTTGCTGGCGCAGCTTGTCATGACAAGTGCCGCAGCCATCGAGATCATTATAAGACCTTTGTTCATAATCTTCCTTTATTTATTTAAAAATGTGATGCAAAGTTATTTATTTGACATTGAAAACTGCAAACAGTAAAGGCGATTTAAAGGTATTTAACTCTTTAATCGCCTTTTTATTGTTGTTTCACAGTGAGGGGAGTGCTTTTTGTCAGAACTGCATAATCTGTAGCACCTTTGCCATTGTCTTTGAGTGCTTTATGGTCCACAGTCCCTGAAACTGCCTTACGTTCTGCGGCAAGAGGTTGGTGTCGCGTAGGCTTCGCAGTATTTCCCTCAATGGGCGTCCTGGGTGGGCTTGGTCGTCGTTGATTACTCCAGCAACAGCAAGGGCTTGGTTTGCCTCAATGTCGCCGATTTCCGTCTTACCCGTTCTCAACATGTAGTCGTCGAGACATTTCTGAATGGTTTTTACGTTAAAGTTGGTCATAGTCGAGCTAATTTAAATTGGTGTTATTTTGTTATAAGGTACAGCAAAGATAGACATTTTTCTTATAAACTTCAACTTTTCATGAGCGATTTTTTATTCTTTAACACCGATTTAATGTTTTATGTGACGATTTGGAATGTCAACTTTGCAATATTTCCTCGTTTTTCTTGAAAATAAATACTTTTTTCTTTTGTCACCTCGATTTTTTGCACTATCTTTGCTCCCAAATTTAAAAACAAGATAAAAAGAAACGGTATGATACTCTTTTTTAGAACATCACAGAAGAGCGTGATAGCCACTGAGGCTGACCACCAGCTCGCACAGAACGAAATTGATGAACTCTCTTGGCTTTATGGCGACGCAAAGCTGGAAGAGGGTGAGAGTCTTGACGGATATTTCGTCGGACCACGTCGTGAAATGATTACTCCATGGAGTACGAATGCCGTAGAGATTACACAGAACATGAATCTCAACGGCATTTTGCGTATCGAGGAATACTTCCCCGTAGATTCCAAGGACGCTGAGCACGACCCGATGCTGCAGCGCATGTATGACGGACTGAACCAGGACATCTTCACCGTCAACCACCAGCCTGAGCCCATCAAGCACGTGGAGAACCTTGAGATCTACAACGAGCAGGAAGGACTCGCGCTCTCGCCAGAGGAAATAGAGTATCTCCACAACGTAGAGAAACAGCTCGGACGTCCACTCACCGACTCTGAGATTTTCGGCTTCGCACAGATCAACTCCGAGCACTGCCGCCACAAGATTTTCGGCGGAACATTCATCATCGACGGAAAGGAGATGGAGTCGTCGCTCTTCCAGATGATAAAGAAGACAACAGAGGAGAATCCTAACCTCATTCTCTCAGCATACAAGGACAACGTGGCTTTCGCACAGGGTCCGGTGGTGGAGCAGTTCGCACCAGCCGACCAGTCCACAAGCGACTGGTTCCGCACAAAGCCAATAGAGAGCGTCATCTCTCTCAAGGCAGAGACACACAACTTCCCAACAACGGTAGAGCCTTTCAACGGTGCCGCAACAGGCACTGGTGGTGAGATCCGCGACCGTATGGGCGGTGGCGTTGGCTCATGGCCTATTGCGGGAACGGCGGTCTATATGACCTCTTATCCCCGACTCGACGGCGGACGCGACTGGGAGGACATCCTGCCAGTGCGCAAGTGGCTATACCAGACTCCAGAGCAGATTCTCATCAAGGCTTCCAACGGTGCCAGCGACTTCGGCAACAAGTTTGGCCAGCCTCTCATCTGCGGCTCGGTGCTCACATTCGAGCATCAGGAGAAGGGCGACACACGCTATGCCTACGACAAGGTGATAATGCTCGCCGGAGGTGTGGGCTACGGCACAAAGCGCGACTGCCTGAAGAAGGAGCCGCAGAAGGGCAACAAGGTGGTCGTTGTCGGTGGCGACAACTATCGCATCGGTCTCGGTGGTGGCTCAGTGTCGTCAGTCGATACCGGTCGCTACAGCAACGGCATCGAGCTGAACGCCGTGCAGCGTGCCAACCCTGAGATGCAGAAGCGTGCCTACAACCTTGTGCGTGCCCTCTGCGAGGAGGACGTAAATCCTGTTGTCAGCATCCACGACCACGGTTCGGCAGGTCACGTCAACTGTCTCTCAGAGCTGGTTGAGGAATGTGGTGGAAAGATTGACATGAAGAACTTGCCAGTGGGCGACAAGACCCTTTCGGCAAAGGAGATAATAGCCAACGAGAGCCAGGAGCGCATGGGACTCCTTATCGACGAGAAGCACATAGAGCATGTGCGCCGTATTGCCGAGCGCGAGCGTGCGCCGCTGTATGTGGTAGGTGAGACGACAGGCGATGCCCACTTCTCGTTCGAGCAGGCCGACGGCGTACGACCATTCGACCTCGACGTGGCTCAGATGTTCGGTCACTCGCCAAAGACCGTAATGGTAGATTCTACGGTTGAGCGACACTATGATGACGTCGATTACGAGCAGGACAAACTCGAAGAGTATCTGACCCGCGTTCTGCAGCTTGAGGCTGTGGCATGTAAGGACTGGTTGACGAACAAGGTTGACCGTTCGGTGACGGGTAAGATAGCACGCCAGCAGTGTCAGGGACGCATACAGCTGCCGTTGAGCGACTGTGGAGTGGTTGCCCTCGACTATCGTGGCAAGCAAGGAATAGCCACTGCCCTTGGTCACGCACCTCAGGCAGGCCTCGCCTCTCCCGAGGCAGGTTCGGTGCTGTCGGTAGCCGAGTCGCTCACCAACATCGTCTTCGCTCCATTGGTAAATGGTTTGGGCAGCGTGAGCCTCTCTGCCAACTGGATGTGGCCTTGTCGCTCGCAGGAAGGTGAGGACGCACGTCTCTACAGCGCCGTGAGGGCATTGAGCGACTTCTGCTGCGCCCTGCACATCAACGTGCCCACGGGCAAGGACTCGCTCTCCATGTCGCAGCAATATCCCGACGGACAGAAGGTAATAGCCCCTGGCACGGTCATCGTGACCAGCGGCGGTCAGGTTTCCGATGTCCGCAAGGTCATAGGTCCTGTAATGGTCAACGACCGCAACGCCACGTTCTATCACATCGACTTCTCGTTCGACGAGCAGCGACTTGGAGGTAGTGCCTTCGCACAGAGCCTCGGCAAGGTAGGCGACGACGTTCCTACGGTGAAGAACCCTGAGTATTTCGCCGACGCATTCAACGCCATCCAGGCTTTGATAGAGCGCCGACTGATCTATTGCGGACACGACATCAGCGCCGGTGGTATCATCACCACGCTGCTTGAGATGACGTTCGCCAACATCGAGGGCGGTATGCACATCGACCTCAGCGAGCTGTGCCACGATGGCGACATCGTAAAGACACTCTTCGCCGAGAACCCTGGCATAGTGGTTGAGGTGTCGCAGGAGAACGACGAGGCTTTCCGCAGCTATCTCGACGAGCAGGGCATTGCATACGCCAACATAGGACATCCAACGCCAAACACTCGCACCATCAGCATGGTGGTGGGCGACTGGAAGCACGAGTTCAACATCGAGGCACTGCGCGACACATGGTTCAGCACATCGTATAAGCTCGACCAGAAGCAGAGCATGAACGGCATGGCGAAGAAGCGCTTCACCAACTACAAGAAGCAGCCACTGGAAATGATCATGCGTTCCGACTTCGATGGCTCGTTCAAGCAGCTCGGCATCACTCCCGACCGTAAGGAGATGTCAGGCATACGTGCCGCCATCATCCGCGAGAAGGGAACCAACGGCGACCGTGAGATGGCATACTCGCTCTATCTTGCAGGCTTCGACGTTAAGGACGTGATGATGACCGACCTCATCAGCGGCCGCGAGACACTCGAGGACATCAACATGATTGTCTTCTGCGGCGGTTTCTCCAACAGCGACGTTCTCGGTTCGGCAAAGGGTTGGGCAGGCGCGTTCCTCTACAACCCGAAGGCAAAGGAGGCGCTCGACAAGTTCTATGCCCGTGAGGACACGCTCTCGCTCGGCATCTGCAACGGCTGCCAGCTCATGGCTGAGCTAAACCTCATCAATCCCGACCACAAATATCAGACCCACCTCTGCCACAACAACTCGAAGAAGTTTGAGAGCCAGTTCGTGACGCTCAACATCCCACGCAACAACAGCGTGATGTTCCGCACTCTCAGCGGCTGCAAGCTCGGCATTTGGGTTGCCCACGGCGAGGGACGTTTCTACATGCCACAGCCAGAGGACAACTACAACGTGGTGGCAAAATACAACTACGCCGAGTACCCAGGCAATCCTAACGGCTCCGACTACAACGTTGCGGGCATCTGCAGCGCCGATGGTCGCCACCTTGCCATGATGCCACACCTCGAGCGTGCCATCTTCCCATGGCAGAACGGTTGGTATCCACGCACACGCCGCCAAGACGACTGCACCCCATGGCTCGAAGCTTTCGTAAATGCACGGAAGTGGATTGAGGAAAAATTAAAGAATTAAGGAAGGGAAGTGTTTTGGACAATTTCTACACAACAAGTTTCAAAACTTTCTTTAAGATTGGCATATTCACCCTCGGTGGTGGATATGCCATGATTCCTATTATAGAGTCTGAGGTGGTTGACAAGAAGAAATGGCTCACGAAGGAAGACTTTGTCGATACTGTTGCCATAGCGCAAACCTCGCCAGGAGTCTTCGCCATCAACCTCAGCGTGTTCATTGGCTACAAGATGAGAAAAGTGCGTGGAGCTATCGTCACCGCACTCGGCACTGCCCTGCCCTCGTTCCTCATCATACTGCTCATAGCCATGTTCTTCCACCAGTTTGAGGACAACAAGGTCGTTGCTGCTATGTTCCGCGGCATACGGCCCGCGGTGGTGGCGCTCATCGCCGTGCCCACGTTCAACATGGCACGCAGCGCGAAGGTGACGTTCAGCAACTGCTGGATTCCCATTGCCTCGGCACTCGCCATCTGGGGACTTGGCGTGTCGCCCATCGTCATCATCATCCTTGCTGCAGCCGGAGGCTACATCTATGGCAAATATTTGAATAATTAGGAGTTTTGAATTCTTTTGCAAACGAGAGCAGAGCCAAGCTCGCTTGAGCTATGCTGAGTACAGCTAAAGAATCAACGAAGTTAATTTTGAATTAATTAAGAGATGATATTTTTCCTTCTTTTCATAACATTCTTCCAGATTGGCCTCTTCGGGTTTGGCGGAGGCTACGGAATGCTCTCGCTCATTCAGGGCGAGGTGGTCCACCACTACCACTGGCTCACCACAGCCCAATTCACCGACATAGTCGCCATCAGTCAGATGACCCCTGGGCCAATAGGCATAAACTCAGCCACCTACTGCGGCTATACCGCAGTTCACAACGCTGGCTATGGCACCACGATGTCCATTCTCGGCAGCGCCACAGCTACTTTCGCCCTCGTGCTGCCATCGTTCATCCTTATGATACTCATCAGCCGCATGTTCCTAAAATATATGAACACGCCCACCGTACAGTCCATCTTCAGCGGACTGCGTCCTGCCGTGGTTGGTCTTCTCGGTGCCGCCACGCTGTTGCTCATGACGCCCGAGAACTTCAGTCTCCCGTCAGTCAATCCGTGGCAATTCTGGATCAGCTGCGCCCTCTTCGTCGCCACTTTCGTCGGCACCTATTATATAAAGATCAATCCCATCCGCATGATTCTCTATTCTGCCCTCGCCGGATTGGTACTGCTTTATTGAATTAAGAATTAAGAATTAAGGGTGAAGCCCCATTCACTTGGTTGGGGCTTTACCCTTACTTTTTATCCGCCGTCGGATAACTTACTCTTGCGTGATAGATTGTCTTGAGCTTCTCGCTCATAACGGTCTTGGCGTAGGTGATGTCACGGAACGTAATAGGACACTCACGGAAGAAACCATCGGTGACCATACCGTCAACGAGGCGGTTTACAAGCTCTCTTATTGATTTCTCATTGTACTCTGGGAGTGAGCGTGAGGCTGCCTCCACGCTGTCTGCCATCATCAGTATTGCCTGTTCGCGCGTGAAAGGATTTGGTCCGGGATAGGTGAACAGCAGTTCGTCCACCTCGGCATCGGGATTCTCGTTCTTATACTTCACATAGAAATATTTTGCCTTGCCCTGACCGTGGTGAGTGCTTATGAAGTCGCGGATTATCGACGGCAGGTTGTTGCGCTCTGCCATCTTCAAGCCCTCGGTGACGTGGCTGATGATGATTTGCGCGCTCTCTATGTACGACAGCTCCTCGTGCGGATTGATGCCCGACTGGTTCTCGGTGTAGTAGATGGGATTTACCATCTTGCCAATGTCGTGATAGAGGGCTCCCGTCCTGACGAGCTGTGCCTTGGCTCCAATCTTCAGCGCAATCTCCGAAGCCAGGTTGCTCACCTGTATGGAGTGCTGGAACGTGCCCGGTGCCACCTCGCTCATGCGGCGCAGCAAGGGATTGTTGGTGTTTGAGAGCTCAATGAGCGTGATGTCGGAAATGAAGCCGAAGGTCTTCTCCAAGAGATAGAGCAACGGATAGGCAAAGAGCAGCAACACACCATTTATAATAAGGTAGTTGTAGTAGCTCATGTCAAACTCCGAGAACTCTGTCATGCTTATGAGGTCGAAGGCGAAGTTCATCGTCATGCCCACCAAAGTGACAATTATCGCCGTCTTGAACAGCTGTGAGCGGTATTGCAGGTCGCGCAGGGAATACACTGCTGCCATGCCTGCCATCACCTCCACCACAATAAACTCCAATGGGTGCTGCAGCATGATGGAGCAGATGAGAATCATGGTGAGGTGGGTGACGATTGCCGTGCGCGAGTCCATGAACACACGCGTGAAAATGGCAACCATGGCGTAAGGTAGGATATAGACGTGGGCAATGGTGTTGCGCACCATCAGTCCTGTCAGCAACACGAAGAACACGATGAGCGAGTATAGCATTGCCACGTTGCGTGCCTTTTCGAAATAGTCCTGCCTGAAAAGTGTGAGATAGCTCGTGAAGAACGCCAGTATGAGGAACACGTAGAGAGCCTCGCCGAAGAGCGTGAGCTGCTGCTGCGTAGTGTTGCTGTTGCGCCGCTCGTTCTCTTTCTTGAACGACTCTATGGTTCGGAAGGCATACTCATCGACAATCTCTCCTCGGTCGATGATTTTCTGTCCCTTCTGTGCCACTCCTGTAGCGAGGGGCACGCTGCTGAGCACGTCCTGCAGGCTCTCGTCGCTACGCTGCTTGTCGTAAGTGATGTTGGCGGTGATGTAGTTGTTCAGGTTGCATTTCTGCAGTTGGCTGCGGTGCTGTTCCAGCATGTTGTCGAGGAACAGCTGCTCGTATGCCTTCTTCGTTGACAGGAAGCTCACCATAGGTATTGACGTTGCGCTCTTTCCGTTGACAAGGCGTATTGTCTGCGTGGTGTCGGCAGTGTATTTGCTGTAGTCCGCCGAGCTTACTATTCCCATTTGGTATATCCTGTGCAGTCGGTTGGCTATGATGCTGATATAGTCGTCCGAAAGTCCCGGTATGCCCTCTGAGAAGTCGGCAACGAATTTCCTCACCATGTTTCCCTCCGTCTCCTTGTTAAGGTTGAAATATGGCTCATACTCCCTCATCAGGCTGTCCTTCTCCTTCTTTATCGCCTCTTCCGACTTGTAGATAGGGAAGTCGAACGGTGCCGTGAAATCGGCATATTTCCATGGCTTTCCCTGTTC
Organism: uncultured Prevotella sp.; assembly: GCA_945833995.1. Classification (GTDB taxonomy): domain Bacteria; phylum Bacteroidota; class Bacteroidia; order Bacteroidales; family Bacteroidaceae; genus Prevotella. The sequence continues at coordinate 4,029 of CAMAGM010000071.1, read as the reverse complement.
AGCATAGAAATAGTTGCGTCCGTCGCGTGGCATCAGCCATACGATTATCGCCACTGTTGCTAAGACAATGGCACTGCGCAGCAAAATGTCGCGCCATGAGATGTCTTCTCTGAAGTTAAAACTGCTCATTGTATGTGGTTTATTACTTTTTCGAGGGCGAAAATACTAAAAAAACGGCAAAATAACAAAGATAAATCAGAAAAAATGTTTAAAAATGGATTTTATTTATTACTTTTGCACAAATTATTTTCTTATTACACGAAATAAGCGAGAAAAATGGCAGAAAGAAGAGTCAGGGTGCGCTTTGCACCAAGCCCCACGGGGGCGTTGCATATCGGCGGTGTGCGCACCGCACTTTACAACTACCTTTTCGCACGCCAGCACGGCGGCGACCTGGTGTTCAGAATCGAGGATACCGACTCCAACCGCTTCGTACCGGGTGCGGAGGAGTATATTATTGAGTCGTTCCGTTGGCTCGGCATAAAGTTCGACGAGGGTGTCTCGTTCGGAGGCGAGCATGGACCATACAGGCAGAGCGAGCGACGCGCCATCTACAAGGAGTATGTCCAACAGCTTCTCGACAACGGAAAGGCATACATTGCCTTCGACACACCCGAGGAGCTGGAGGCAAAGCGTGCCGAGATACAGAATTTCCAGTACGACGCCTCCACGCGTCTCTCTATGCGCAACTCGCTGTCGATGCCTAAGGAGGAGGTTGATAAGCTCATTGCCGAGGGCAAGCAGTATGTGGTGCGCTTCAAGATAGAGCCTGGGGTGCCAGTGCATGTTGATGACCTCATCCGTGGCGACGTGCGCATCATGAGCGACATTCTCGACGACAAGGTGCTCTACAAGAGTGCCGACGAGCTGCCTACCTACCACCTTGCAAACATCGTCGATGACCACCTTATGGAGATTACCCACGTAATACGTGGCGAGGAGTGGCTGCCCAGTGCCCCGCTCCACGTGCTTCTCTATCAAGCCTTTGGCTGGGAGGACACCATGCCGCGCTTCGCCCACCTGCCGCTGCTACTTAAGCCAGAGGGCAAGGGCAAGCTCAGCAAGCGCGACGGCGACCGCCTCGGCTTCCCCGTGTTCCCACTCGAATGGCACGACCCCAAGTCGGGCGAGGTATCTTCGGGCTATCGCGAGAGTGGCTATTTCCCAGAGGCAGTCATCAATTTCCTCGCCTTCCTCGGATGGAATCCTGGCACCGAGCGTGAGATCTACAGTCTCGACGAGCTTGTCCCGCTGTTCGACATCAGCAAATGCAGCAAGGCTGGCGCACGTTTCGACTATCAGAAAGGCATTTGGTTCAACCACGAGTATATTCTGCAGAAGTCGGCAGACGAGATTGCTGCCATCTTCGCGCCTATCGTCAAGGAGAACGGCGTTGACACCACCTTGGAGCGTGTCACACGCGTGGTGGAGATGATGAAGGACCGTGTCAGCTTCGTCAAGGAGCTGTGGCCGTTGTGCTCCTTCTTCTTCGTCGCCCCGACGGAATATGACGAGAAGACACGCAAGAAGCGCTGGAAGGAAGACTCGGCACAGGCAATGACGGAACTGGCAGCACTTCTCGAAAGCCTCGACGACTTCTCAATGGAGAAGCAGGAGGAAGCCGTTGAGCAGTGGATTGAGCAGAAGGGCTACAAGCTCGGCAACATCATGAACGCATGGCGACTGACACTCGTTGGCGAGGGCAAGGGACCTGGTATGTTCGACATCTCTGCATTCCTCGGCAAGGAGGAGACAGTAAAGCGAATGAGACGTGCAATAGAAACATTGGGCTAAAAGACACTATGCTTTACAATTTGGCGATATACTTCTATCTCTGTGGCGTGGTCATTGCCAGTTTCTTCAGCAAGAAGGTGAAGAAGATGTGGCGTGGCGAGCGAGAGGTGTTTGGCGTGCTTAAGCGCAACGTTGACCCCGAGGCGAAGTATGTGTGGTTCCATGCCGCATCGCTTGGCGAGTTTGAGCAGGGACGCCCGATTATCGAGAAACTCAGGACTCTGCATCCCGAATACAAGATCCTGCTCACCTTCTTCTCGCCCTCTGGATACGAGGTGCGCAAGGACTATCAGGGAGCCGACATAATCTGCTATCTGCCTCTCGACACGCCAATCAGTGCCCTGCGCTTCCTCAGGCTCATCCGTCCAGTCATGGCGTTCTTCATCAAGTATGAGTTCTGGTACAACTACCTCCATATCCTGAAGCACCGCAACATACCAACCTACAGCGTGTCGAGCATCTTCCGTCCAGACCAGGTCTTCTTCCGTTGGTACGGTCGCCACTATGCTGGGGTGCTGCGCTGCTTCACCCATTTCTTCGTGCAGAACGAGCAGAGTCGGCAGCTGCTGGAGAAAATCGGCATCACCGATGTCAGCATCACCGGCGACACACGCTTCGACCGTGTGCTGCAAATCAAGGAGCAGTCCAAGCGCCTGCCCATCGTTGAGGCGTTCAAGCAGGGTGGAAGGGTGTTTGTGGCTGGCAGCAGCTGGATGCCCGACGAGGACATATTCATACCGCGCTTCAATGCCGACGACAGTTGGCGAATCATCATTGCGCCACACGTCATCTCCGAGGACCACCTGCAACAGATAGAGCAGAAGCTGCGGATGAAGTCCGTGCGCTACACGAAGACCACCCCTGAGGAGGCAGCCACCGCACGATGCCTCATCATCGACTGCTTCGGACTCCTGTCAAGCATCTATCACTATGGCGAGGTGGCATACGTTGGCGGAGGTTTCGGTGTCGGCATACACAACGTGCTTGAGGCAGCCGTATGGGGCGTTCCCGTCATCTTTGGTCCAAACAACAAGCATTTCCAGGAAGCCCAAGGCCTCATGGCTTGTGGCGGAGGATTTGAGATAGGCAGCGAGGCAGACTTCAACAAACTTATCGACAATTTTGCCGACGACAAGCACTACCTCAGTTTCTGTGGCGACAAGTCCGCCGACTTTGTCAACAGTCAGGCGGGAGCCACCAAGGCAATACTACAGGAAATAGAGGAGTGTTTTAAATGAGGAGCGGGGAGCGTGGAGAGAGATTACTGCACTGCGCAGATGTCTATTCCTCAAATTCAGCCCATCGCTATTCTCACTCCTCACTCCACACTCCACACTCCTCAAAACACTCCTCTCTCCTTCATTTTTTTAATTCTTAATTCATAATATTGTGGCTTTAATAAAATCTATAAAAGGTCTGACTCCAAAATGGGGTCGCGAATGTTATTTCAGCGAGAACGCCACCATTGTCGGCGAAGTGACAATGGGCGACGAGTGTTCAATATGGTTCAACGCCGTAGTGCGTGGCGACGTGGCACCTATCACCATCGGCAACCGCACCAACGTGCAGGACGGAGCATGCATCCATGTCACCAACACCACCGGTCCAACGGTCATTGGCAATGATGTCACCATAGGTCACAACGCCACCGTCCATGCCTGCACCATCCACGACGGAGCTCTCATCGGAATGGGCTCCACGCTCCTCGACCATTGCGAGATAGGCGAGGGCGCAGTAGTGGCAGCTGGTGCCCTCGTGTTACAGAACACCAAGATTGGTCCCCATGAGCTTTGGGGAGGTGTGCCAGCAAAGTTCATCAAGCAAACGAAGCCCAACCAGGCAGAGAATTTCGGCAGCCACTACGTCGAGTATTCCAAATGGTATCTTGCTGAACAACAAGACAAGAACGAATAAAAATTTCCGAGATTCGCCGCTGTAGGGGCTGACCCATGTGTCTGCCCCTACACCTAAGTTATACCACACGAGGCTCTCACTCCTCACTCCTCACCTCTTACCTCAAATCGTGCCATACTCTAAACTGTTTTAAATTGTTAAACGAAAAATGTTTTAATTGTTACAACAATAAATGTTGTTTTGTGAAGTTTTTGTCTCTCGTCATCCTTCGGTATGAATTCGGGATGCCTTCGAGACGGTTACGCGCGCTTTGTAAACTTTTCACGCTGCAAAGTTAGCCATTTTCTGCCCCATATTCAAGCAAAACAAGACATTCAAAGT
>CAMAGM010000070.1 GCA_945833995.1 uncultured Prevotella sp. | reverse complement strand
TTATAAATTAAGAATTAAGAATTAAAAATTAAATAAATGGGGTATGCAATTAAGGAGTGTTAAGGGCTTTTAAATGTATGGGGATAGCGTGTATGATGTTGGCATAAAAGGGTATTCGATTTATGCAGAAGTAGGGGTTCATTCTATGTTCCGCAATGCGGAACGTACGTTCACCAATGCGGAATGTACGTTCCCCACTGCGGAATGTAGGTTCACCATTGCGGAACATAAAACGAATACCTATTCCCGTTGAATCCATATCCCCATAATCGACTTTTCGATATGCTCATATCGCAATGAACAGGGGACAGACACCGTTCATTCACAATATTCATTTGATTTAAACCTCCGTGAAGGTCAGCAGTCGGGAAGTGTTGCGAGGCTGACCTTCCTTTTTTGCTACTCGAATTAGCTGAAGAGCTACTTGGAATTACAAAATTAGTTGCATAGCGTTAAAAAATCTAAGATGTTTTAGTCTTTCCTTGGGAGTTTGCGAAGAATTGTGTAATTTTGGCATTGCAAACAAAAAAATTATCAGATTTGAAACATCTTGCAATATCCATATTGCTGATGCTATCACCGGTAGTATCAGCCTACAGCCAAAAAATCACTATGGGAACCTGCGTCACAAAGGACGGAGGTGAATATAGTGGTGAGATGGTGGCTGGAAAGCCACATGGCAAGGGAAAGGCGACTTACAAGAACGGCAACTGGTATGAGGGTCAGTATGAGAAAGGAAAGCGCCAGGGATTCGGCGTATATACTTTCTTCGACGGCGAGAAATACGAGGGGCAATGGTTTCAGGACCAGCAGCATGGTAAGGGCACTTACTATTTTGCCAACAACAACAAGTATGACGGCCTTTGGTATCGCGACTACCAACAGGGCAAGGGTACGATGTACTACTACAATGGCGACAAGTATGAGGGCGAGTGGAAACTCGACCATCGCAACGGCTATGGAGTATATACCTTTGCGGGTGGCGCATATTATAAAGGTAATTGGGTGAACGACAGGAAGAACGGAAAGGGTTTCTTCGACTGGGGCGACGGCTCAAGCTACGAGGGCGAATGGAAAGACAACCAGCGCTCGGGCAAGGGAACGTTCAAGTATTCCGACGGCGACGTGTATGTGGGGCAATGGGTGGACGACATCCAGAATGGCCGTGGCATATACAAGTTCAAGAGTGGCGACGTGTATGAGGGCGACTACGTACAGGGCGAGCGCACGGGTTCGGGAATATTCAAGTTTGCCAATGGCGACAAATACTCGGGTCAGTTCCTTGAGGGCGACAAGCACGGACAGGGCACACTGACTTGGAAAAAAGGCGACGTCTATACCGGCGGTTGGAAGAACGACAAGCAGGACGGTAAGGGCAAGCTGACACTGAAGAGTGGCGATGTGTATGAAGGCATGTGGCAGGGCGGTCGTCTAAACGGCGAGTGCATAATCCACTTTGCCGACGGCTCGAAATTCAAGGGCTCGTTCAAGGACGACAAACGCCACGGACCTGCCATAGAGGAGGACAAGGACGGCAAGCGCTTTGAAGGCTCATACGTGAACGGCAAGCGCGACGGAAGGTTTGTGGAGAAAGACCGCAACGGCAACATCACCGCCTCTGGAAACTACACCAACGGATGGAGGCAGGTGGATAGGAAATGATTAATAATTAAGAATTAATGATTAAGAATTAAGAATTAAGAATTAGAAATTATAATTTACGAATTAAAAATAAACGATATGATAGTAGATACACTTGACATGTTGAGCCACTATGTGGCACTGAATCCTCTTTTCGCTGACGTAGTGAAGTTTCTTGAGAACAACGACCTCAGCACGATGAAAGAAGGCAAGTATGAAATCAAGGGTGCGGACCTGTTCCTCAACCTTACGACAGCTGTGGGCAAGACTGCGGAGAAGGCTGTGCTTGAGACACACAACGACATGATAGACATTCAGATTCCGCTCTCAGGCAGCGAGACGTATGGCTACACACCACGACGCTATCTGCCAGAGGGAGAATACAATGCAGATAAGGACATTACGAAGCTTCCCGACACACCTGCCGACGACTATGTGACCTGTCGCCCAGGAATGTTTGCCATCTTCTTCCCACAGGACGGACACGCCCCATGCATCAGCGACGAGGAGGGAATACGCAAAGCAATATTCAAGGTAAGGAACTAAAACTATAATAACTATGGCAGAGAAAAAGACATGCAAGAGAACCTGCTCAAAAGCCAAGGCTCTTGCAAAACCCAAGGAACCCGAGCATATCGGATTGGTGAAGAACGACTCATGGCTCGAACCGTTTGAGGACGCTATCCGTGGACGTCACGACCATGTGGTATGGAAGATTAACCAGTTGACCCGCAACGGCAAGAAGACACTCTCTGACTTTGCCACAGGACACCTCTATTTCGGTCTGCACAAGACAGCACGCGGATGGGTGTTCCGCGAGTGGGCTCCAAACGCTACGGAGATATACCTCATTGGCGACTTCAACAACTGGACCGAGGACGAGAAATACAAGTGCAAGCGAATTGAGGGCACTGGCAACTGGGAACTGAAATTGCCATCGAAGGCTATGAAGCACGGCGACCTCTACAAGATGAAGGTGCGCTGGAACGGTGGCGAGGGCGAACGCATTCCGGCATGGTGCCGCAGAGTGGTGCAGGACGATACTACAAAGATATTCTCAGCACAGGTGTGGAACCCAGAGAAGCCATACGAATTCAAGAAAAAGAACTTCAAGCCTAACAAGAGCCCACTGCTCATCTACGAGTGCCATGTGGGAATGGGTCAGGATGCCGAGAAGGTTGGCACATACAAGGAATTTACGGAGAACGTATTGCCACGCGTCATAGAGGATGGCTACAACTGCATTCAGGTGATGGCAATTCAGGAACACCCTTACTATGGCTCCTTCGGCTACCATGTTAGCTCTTTCTTCGCCCCATCGAGCCGCTTCGGCACACCAGAGGAGCTGAAGGAACTGATTGACACCGCACACAAGAACGGCATTGCCGTGATCATGGACATCGTCCACTCGCACGCAGTGAAGAATGAGGTGGAAGGTCTTGGCAACCTTGCAGGCGACCCTAACCAGTTCTTCTACGAGGGTGGCCGACATGAGCATCCAGCATGGGACAGCCTCTGCTTCGACTACGGAAAGGACGACGTGCTGCATTTCCTCCTGTCGAACTGCAAATACTGGCTTGAGGAATACAAGTTCGACGGTTTCCGCTTCGACGGTGTCACCTCAATGCTCTACTACAGCCACGGTCTTGGCGAGGCATTCTGCGGCTATGGCGACTACTTCAACGGTCATCAGGACGACAATGCCATTTGCTATCTCACACTTGCCAACAAGCTCATCCACGAGGTGAACCCCAATGCCATAACAATAGCCGAGGAGGTGAGCGGTATGCCTGGCTTGGCAGCCAAGTTTGAGGATGGCGGATACGGATTCGACTACCGCATGGCGATGAATATCCCTGACTACTGGATTAAGACCATCAAGGAGCTGAAGGACGAGGATTGGAAGCCAAGCTCAATATTCTGGGAGGTGAAGAACCGCCGTGTTGACGAGAAGACCATCAGCTACTGTGAGAGCCACGACCAGGCTTTGGTGGGCGACAAGACAATAATCTTCCGCCTTATTGACGCTGACATGTACTGGCATTTCAAGAAGGGCGACGAGAACTTCATGGCACACCGTGGCATCGCCCTCCACAAGATGATACGCCTTGTTACGGCAGCAGCCATCAATGGTGGCTACCTCAACTTCATGGGCAACGAGTTTGGACACCCAGAGTGGATTGACTTCCCACGCGAGGGCAACGGATGGAGCTACAAGTATGCTCGCCGCCAGTGGAACCTCGTGGACAACAAGGAGTTGGATTACCACTATCTTGGTGACTTCGACAAGGCAATGTTGAAGGTGATAAAGAGCGTGCGCAACTTCCAGAACAAGCCTGTTCAGGAGATTTGGCACAACGATGGCGACCAAGTGCTGGCTTTCAGCCGTGGCGACCTCATCTTCGTGTTCAACTTCAGCCCATCGCGCTCGTTCACCGACTATGGCTTCCTTGTACCAACGGGCAGCTACGAGGTTGTGCTGAACACCGACGCGAAGGAGTTTGGCGGCAATGGTCTTGCCGACGACAGCGTAGTGCATCTCACCAACTACGATCCTCTCTACATGAAGGACCGCAAGGAGTGGCTGAAACTCTACCTGCCAGCACGTTCTGCCGTAGTATTGAAAAAGAATTAAACATGAACTATAACAACCGACTTGAAAACGACAGCACCATGACCATGAAGGTTGTGTGTGCTGTCGCCTTCGTTACATTCTGTTTCCTCTTCCTGATGTTCCGTCAGGCAGACGTTATTGCCGTTGCGCAGCATGTGTTGAGTGATGGGAAGACGACCTATTTGCCCATTGTCGGGGCGTTGCTCGTAACCTTTGCGCTAACCATGCTCCAACAGGGCTTGAACTCTTATCTGCACATCAACCACCGATCGCACTGGACGACCTATTTCCCATCCATGTTGCTTCTCACCATCTTAACCGACATAAGCGTGGAGATAACCAATGGCTTCAAACTCGGAGCTTGGGCATGGCTCGCGCCACTGCTGATCGTAATATGGGGGTTGGTAAGCTTGGGGTTGAAGAAAATACAGAATTATGAGCCAGACATTCACTCGCGTGGACTCTTCTCACGACTTATGTGGGTTAATCTCTTTCCTATGTGCTTCATGATGATGGGAGTGGGACTGGTTTCGGCAAATGACGACATGTTCCACTATAGGGCAAAGATGGAGAGGCTCATGATCAACGGAGAATGGGACAAGGCGGTAATGGTGGGCGAGAAATCGCTCGACAAGGACATTTCGCTGACCATGCTCCGCTGCTATGCCTTGGCACGCGAGGGACACATGGCTGACGAGATGTTCAAATACACAGTGGCAGGAACCTCGGAGACATTGCTGCCATTGGGCGAAGGCTCAAGCCTGTTGATGTATCCTGTTGACAGCCTCTATAAATTCCTTGGCGCAAGACCATTGAAGTCGATGACCACACGTCAGTATATAAAAGCCCTTGAGGCATCGGGATATAAGTCGAGGACGATAGCCGACTATAGGCTTTGCGGAATGTTGGTTGACCGCGACATAGATGCCTTTGTGCATGAGTTGCCACGCCATTACAACGTGAACGACAGCTTGCCGCTGCACTATAGGGAGGCACTGACACTCTACACACACAAGCGCTCGATGCCACTCATAGTGTATCACAACCAGATAATGGACACCGACTATGAGGACCTTCAGAAGCTGGAGGAAGCTAACAAGGACCCAAAGGCACGTCGGCTCGCCGTATTCAACCAGTATTTCGGCACCTACTGGTGGTATTATGAATACGGCAAGTGACATTGCACGTCAGCGGCACATCTTTAAGAATGGGCAGAGGGCACACGACCTCGTGTCCTCTGTAGGTTGAAAGGGTAATGACTGATTGAAAATGTCTGCGAGAAGGTTGTCGAGCCCTTTCCTGAAATCGCTCTCATAGTCAATGACATCTACAATGGGCTCCTTGCCCAAACGTAGAGTGGGCGAATTGTTCTGACTGTGCTGGATGAAAAGCAACGCTGGGGAAACCGCCAACGAGCCGGCATTGACCATGGGCGAGTGGCGCACGATGTTGGAGTAGAGAAGTGTCTGCAGGTAATAGTCGCTGTGTGACCTTATATTTTTCTCGTCGAATATTCCCTCCACGGAATCAATGTCGTTCTCAAAGCGTCCGCCTCCTGTCTTATAGTCTATCACACGAATGCACTGTTGACCATCTGAGCCTATGACTTGATCCAAGCGGTCGATGGTGCCGCCAATGGTTGACTGGAAAGTCTCGCCGCTATCGCCTTTCCTCACCGTGATGTCCTCAATTACATCGTGCTCAAGGGCAATGATGCGGAAGGGAGTCAGCTCACAGTCAATCCTTAGCAGTTGCCTCAAATAGGTTGTGATAACCTTTATGTTTATCAGTTGCAAGCCATTGTACTCTGGTTTTATCGCAACGTTGGTGTTGTGGAGATTGTAGATTTCCTCGTCAAATGTTTCCTCCACCACGCCCATGAGATAGCCCTCGGCATTGAGGAATCTCTCTATGTCATGTCGCTGAATGACAGGACCATACTCTTCGCTCAACCGTTTGTATATCTTGTAGGAGGCATTGTGGAATATGGTGCCGAAATGTACGTTGTCTATCGTTTCGTCCTCAGTGTCGCTGAGGTCGCTCACACCAAGAACGTATTTATAGTAGAAGCGCAGCTGACAACGCATATAGGTGTTGATGGAAGTTGGCGTGAGCAAAGGTTTGCTCGACTTGCGGTTGCAGCTTTTGTCATAATGGCGCATGAGACACCGCATCACCTCGTCGGTTTTCGCCACTGCCTGAGGCTTGCACGAGGTAGTTTGCATGTCAGAGACAATGGAGCGCTTGTTCACCTTATGGTTGCTCTCGAGCATTATCTGCAGCATGAAACGGCTCATCTCGCCTGTTGACATGCCGTCGGTGCTGTTGTTATATACAATGGTTATGTCGGTGGGACGCTGTAGCAAGCGGTAGAAATAGTAGGCATAGATAGCCACTTTGTTGTCTATTGTGGTAAGACCGTGTGCCTTGCGTATGCTGTAGGGGATGAAAGAAGTGTCGTTGACACCCTTTGGCATGTTGCCCTCGTTGCATGAAAGTATGAGCAGATGGTCGAAGTCGATGTTTCGAGTCTCAAGGACACCCATGAACTGCACTCCTACGGCTGGCTCGCCATGGAACGGAATGCTTGTTGTCTGTAGAATCTGGCGCAGAAGGCGCTGCATGGTTATGACATCCACGTCGAGGTCGCCAGAGCTTACGAGGTCGTAGAGGCGGTTGGTGATGGTATAAACCTTGAACAGCGACTCCTTGAAAAACTGGTCATCGACATCCTTTGCGTTGGAGGCAACATGCTTGAGAAGCCGCATTATCCATCGCAGCAGCTTGCCTGACAAGTTCGGCTCCTCGTTGTCGAGTTGTCCGAAGAGTAGCTTCAATCCCTCGTCCTTGGCAAGGGTCGCCTCGTCGAGGAAGAAAAGTTTTGAGGCAACGTTTATCTCCTCGTAGAGCGTGGCATGGAGAGGTGAGACATAACGCACGTAGGGATGCTTCAGTATGGCATTTACATAGCGCAGACGGTAGCGGTTGCGGGAAGCGAGATAGCCCTCGCAGCGCAGCGAGATGAGCGAGGAGATGAGCGAGCAGAAAGGCGACTGTGCCAATGGGTAGCCAGTCGTTATGTTTATTTTGTCCGCTTCCGACGGTATGTTGTGCACCAACGCCTGCAGCAATCCCTCGTTGCACATCACGATAGCCGTCTTGCGGCCGTCGGCAATACGGTTTCCCTCCTTTAGCCATTGCGAGGAATAGACTGCCTGTATGTTCTCGGTGGAGGCAGTGACATAGTCAATGGACTTGGATTTCTCGAAATTGCGGTATATCTCGTCGCGGCTTATGTCCAGCTCGTTTGGGAAATCGGCAAGGTAGGAAGCAATGTAGTGACCAGCCTCGTTTGTCCTGTGACTTGCCTTGTTGGGCATATAGTAGTGGTCGAAATCCCAATAGAAGAATCCCTTTCCCGCGTCCTTCAGCCGTTTGAAGAGCCGTTGCTCCACACGCTGAAGGAGATTGAAGCCAACGAAGATGTAGCGGTCGAAGTCGTAGGATATATTCTCGTTGAGAGCCACTTTCCTATAGAGCGCGCCTTCGTAGGTAAGACCTTGTTGCTCAAGACGTTTGTTGAAGTCGTTGTAGATGTCGTTGAAGCGGCTCCAAAGACTCATGAAACGCTTTTTCAACTCCGACGACTTATTCTCGCTGAAGTTGCTGAAAAACCGCTTTAGCATTTCTATCTGCTCTGTAGTGAGGTAGGAGAGGTCGTCGAGCTCATGGATGTCGCCAACGTTCTTGAATATCTGGCTTGCGTCAGCCATGTTCTTGTCAATGTCGTCGAAGTCGGCAAGCATAATTTGTCCCCATGAATAGAAATGGTCGAGAGTCTCCTTAGTGCCGGTGACGCTTACGAAACTCTTGTGGAGGTCGCATATTAGCTTTATGGGGTCGGCTGTGGTAAGCGTGGAATGGCTTCTGAACAGCTCGCTGATGGTGAGGTATGTAGGACTCCACATGGTGCCCTCAACCTGACGTGCGAGATACTCGTTGAAGAACAGGCGCGCACGCTTGTTGGGGAAGATTACGGCAGTGTGTGCCAAGTCGCTTCCGTATTTGCTGATTATGTCCTCAGCCACATATTCCAAAAATGTCTTCATGCTTCTACTTTCTCAATGTTGTTCTTATATACATACCAAAGATAGCCTTCCACGTCATGGTGCCCCATGTCGCGCAGTTGCCTGATATAGCCACTCACCTGGTCGTGGTATTCCGGATTGGGATTTCCAAACTTGAAATCTATGACAATGGTTTTGCCGTCCTTTGTCATCACACGGTCGGGACGTCGCTCCAGCAGTTCCCCTTTCTCACGGTCGAAGTGGAGTAGGGTACACTCGTTGTATAGTGTCCATTCGGGTGAGAACCATTTGCTCACCCTGCTGTCGGCGAGTCGCTTGTGCAGCATGTTGAGGATTCGCTGCTTTGAGATCTCGGTGTTGTCGATAAGTCCTTCCACCTCCATCTCATTCACCACTGAGTCTATGTCTGCCACTGTCCTGATGCGTGACAGAACGTTGTGGAGCAGGCATCCTATCTTTATGTAGCCTATCGACTCGTTGTCGTCACCCTCGATAAACTCACGGCTCTTGTTGCTTTGTTTGAACACCACGTCGCTCTCGTGCTTCATGGTGGTCACGGCGATTGGCAGTGAGCCACTTAGAAGCACGTTCTCCGTCTTCTTGTCCTTCGCCTTGGCCACATCGGCATTGCCGAACTCAAACCGTATGGCATCGTCGTTGTTCTCCATTCCCTCAAGCGTTGCTCCCTCAAGTTGCTCAACCACAAGGGGCAGACATTGCTCGATTAGTGCCGAGCGGGTGCCCGAGCCACCGCGTTTTCCGATAACGAAGAGGTTTCGGCTTGCGCGCGTGAACGCCACATATAGGAGGTTGAGGTTGTCAACCGTGTTCTGGAAGCTCTCGTGCAGATAGTCTTTCTCGAAAATGGTGTCCATCAGTGATTTCCTGTTGTAGTCAACAGGCAACAGGGGCAGACGGCTGTAGGGCTCCTCGTTAGGGCTACACCATATCATATTGCCGAGGCTCTTCTCGAGTTTCCAGTCGCAGAAGGGCGCGATGACATTGTTGAACTCCAATCCCTTGCTCTTGTGTATCGACAGTATGCGTATGCCATCCACCTTGTCGCCACATATCGTCTTCTGACGTATGGATGTCTCCCACTCGCCGATGAAGGTGTCGATGTCGCTCGTGACGTTGGTTGCGAAGTCGGTGAGGAAATCGAGGAAGGTGCAGACGTAAGCCGTCTGACCTTTAATGACGTTGATGTTGAAAATGCCGCAGAGCTTCTCCACGAGGTCGTAGAGTGGCATGAGCAGTAGCGATTCCCTGCTATTGATATATTCCGCAGGCAAAAGCCCGTCGATGTCCCTTCCTTGATTGAAGATGCTGTTCAAGTTGTTTTCAACTCCTAAACAACTTGTTTGGTAGAGGTAAACAAGGGTGTGGCGTGAGAGCGTGTCGGTAGGGTGGGTGAGCAGTCGCAGTGCCTCCACGATGATCCGCACAGCCGGGGAGGAGTCGAGCCGGTATGCCTCGTCAGACACGATGTTTATCTCTGGACAGTTCTCCACAAAATAGTTGGCAATGACGGGAATGAGGTTGTTGGTACGCACAAGTATGGCAATGTCCGACTGTGACACGCCTGAACTGACGAGTTGTCTTGCGGTATCTGCAATCTCGTCGAGCACGGCATCCTGATAGTCGGTTGGCGGCAACAAAGCCACGCTCACCTTTCCCATTCCTTTCCTTGCGTTGAGAATCTCCTGTGCCACATCGGAGTATGCTTTCCTCAGTTGCCCTGCCTCGTCCTCGTTGGTCTCTCGCTGTGCCTCATACTCCAGGTTGCTCGCACAGGAAAAGAACTTGTTGTTGAAGTCGATGACGTTGCCATTTGAGCGATAGTTGACGCAAAGGGGCTTTATTTCGAGTTGGCGGTTGTCTCCGGCAAACTGCTTGTCGATGTCGTTCAGCAGTCGCCAGTCGCCCGAGCGCCAGCGGTAGATGCTCTGCTTCACGTCGCCTACTATGAGGTTCTCACTACTCATGTGGCTCATACACTCCTGTAGCAACACCTTGAAGTTCTGCCACTGAACGACGCTCGTGTCCTGAAACTCGTCAATCATTATGTATTCAAGATAGGAGCCTATCTTCTCAAAGATGAACGGCGAGTCGTTGTCGCTAATCAGCGATTGGAGCAAGTGCTGCGTGTCGCTAAGAAGAAAGCGTCCTGCCTCCTCGTTAAGGCTTCGCACCTTTGTCTCTATGGCATCAAGCAGCCGCAACTGATAGAGATGGCGTAGTGAGAGCTGTGCCGACTGGTAGTCCTTCCACAGACTTGGCATTTCCTCAACGGCATATTTCAACAGTGGGTTGAGCTCATTTATGACGATGTCCTTTATAGCCGATGCCCGTTTGTCACTCTTTTTCACCCATTTGTCGGGCGCGTCAACCGCGTCTGACGAACGCTTGCCTATGGTTGACGGTGGGATAGGGCCGTTCTTAATTTTGTTGAATATGGACACAAGTCCGTTCTGACCATAGGGGAAATCGGCAACTGACAGGTTGGCGGCGTCAATGGCATCGAAGAAGGCGTTGGATGTCTCCACAGCCTTGTTCTGTGCCTTGTCGCGCTTCTCCTTTAGGCTCCTGACGTAGTCGGAGAAGAAATTGGGTGTCGCTATCGTGTTGGCGAGAGCCGTGCGGCGTTCTTTATAGTAGTCCTTGAAGATTGTGGTGCCAAAACTCTTTATCTGACCTATCACGTTCCAAGTCTTGTCCTCCTGCATGTTGTCGTAGATATATTCCATTATCCACTGCATCACGTCGTCGTCGCCCTTGAGGTCGTCAATCATCCTATCCACAGCCAATTCCTCAACCTGTCGGTCGTTTAGCTCTATGCGGAGGTTTGCCGTGAGGTCGAGCTCGCGGGCAAGGTTTCTCAACACGCTCTGGAAGAAGGAGTCGATAGTCTCCACACGGAAGAAACTGTAGTTGTGGAGAAGCAGATGTAGGGCTGCCCCAATGCGCTCCCTAAGATATTCCTCGCCACATTCAAGGTCGGCGCACAGCTTCTCTATATATGACCGTGAGTCAGGATAGCCTTTCCAAATACCATACATCTGACTCACTATGCGCATCTTCATCTCCTCAGTAGCCTTGTTGGTGAAGGTCACTGCGAGAATGTTGCGATAGTTGTTGGGATTGCGCACCAACAGTTTTATATACTCTACCGCAAGCGTGAAAGTCTTTCCACTTCCTGCACTTGCCTTATATACAGTTAAAGGTTGAGTCATATTCTTACAGTATATTTTTTTAGTAATACTCAGTTGTTGTCCATACCTTGCCTACCATTTCCTGAAAAGCTCGAACGAGAACTTGGTCCCAAACCTAACGAAGTCGGCGTTGAGGAAGCTGCCGAAGAAGGCGAGGGAGATGAAGCGTGTCTTGAAACCATATCCCACCTCGTAGTAGGCTCTTGTCTTCTCAAGCTGTGCGAAACTGAAATAGAGTCGCTCTGCCTCGAAAATCCTGCCCGCAAAAGGCAGGCGCGAGATGAGAAGCAGGGGAGAGTCGTAGGAGACATTCATGCGGAGATAGTAGTTGGAGGCATTGTACCAACGGCTGTTGAGCAGCTGGAACTCTCCGCTCCAGTCGTCGTCCCAACCTCCAGGGAGATAGTCCTCATGGAAATTGTTGTAGTCGATGAAATAGGTCGTTGACTTGTTGGTGTAGAAACCTCCGCCGAGTCGGGCGTTGAAGCGTTTCA
The DNA here is from genome assembly GCA_945833995.1 of uncultured Prevotella sp. GTDB lineage: Bacteria > Bacteroidota > Bacteroidia > Bacteroidales > Bacteroidaceae > Prevotella. The sequence goes on along the minus strand of CAMAGM010000070.1, from coordinate 2,724 downwards.
GCGAACTGTAGCGCCTGCGGTAGGAGGCATCCAGCTCCCAACGCTCGTATTCCATGTTGGAGCCAAACACGTCGTTGAAGCATCGCTCATAGTTGAGCGAGAACATAGGCCATGACTTGAACGGCTGGTATTTCAACGTCAGCGACGAGGCAAAACCGTTGTACTCAGTTGGCTGTCCTGTCTGCACCATGGCGTTCTTGTTGACTGCGGTACGATGGTGATAGATAATGGAAGGCATCACCTCAAACTCGTCGGTCACTGCAATGTTGCACGAAAGCTCGTAGTGGTTGTCGTTGAAATAGTCGAGATTAAGCTTTGAGAAATCAACAGTGTCGCGGTGTTGCTCATTCAGCAAGTCAAGCACCGACGAGTTGTTTATCCTGTTGCCGTTTGCCATCTGCAGCTCCAGCCATCCGTTTCGCTTGGGATTGAAATCGAAATGCAGACGGTTGTCAAAATAGAACTGCTTTATCTTGAAATTGTAACCCGTTCGGGAGTTGAAACTCAGCTTGCGCTTCTCGTTGAAGTTATACTGCGCACCGAGGGTTATCTTGTAGGCAACGCCACGGCTATTGCTATAGGTGATGTATTCAGGATTGATTATTGGCGAGAGCTTGAAATAGCCTTTGTCGTTCTCACCACGGATGCTGCTGAGCATATTGTCCTCAAGAATGTCCCAGGCAATCTTTCCTATGTTGCTCTTTTTCTTCTTGTTGTCAGTCGCCACGGTGTCGGGTTTCTCAAAACTTGAGAAGAATTTCCTATAGATGTCTGTCTCTACACTGTCGAGTGGGATAGGGCGAATGTCGCTAAGCAGTTTCATGTCGGCACTTCTTTCTATGGAATCGGGTAGGTTGGTGTCGCAACCAAAAAGTGCGGTATAGTTGGAACGAAGGTCGTTGCCAAGGAACTTGAATGTGGTGTTCACCACGCATTTCCTTGGCAGAATGGCAAGCCTGTCGTCCTGTATCTCGTCGAAATAGGTCTGAATGTCGAAGTTGAGCATGTCGTACTCACCTTGGAAACGAGCATAGTTCAACCTTCCCGAATGGGAGTTCACTATGGCATATCCCTTTACGAGCTGAGTGTTGTTGCTTCTCGGTTTGAAGGTTATCAGGTGGGTGTCCTGCGTCACCTCGCTGATTGTGTATCGGTAATACACGCGGTTTGCCCTGTTGAATGGCGATAGCACTTGGTCCTCAAACATAGCTATGCCATACACATCGGGTACGATATATTTCCTTAGGACGGTCATCGTCGATGATGAGCGGTGGCGTATAGTGCTCACATAGATTTGATGTTTCAGGTCGTAGTTCCTTATGTCCTTGAACTTCACCTTGCCGTAGTTCTCTGTGATATAGTCGCGGTCGCCGTAAGCCACGTGGAATAGCGTTGGCACGCACATCATTGTAAAGTTGCGGCGGTTGGTCTTTATAGCCAACTTTAGGTATATGTTTGTGGTCGTGTCCTCTATCTCACAGGCAAAGTTGCGCCTATAGCAGAACATTCGCTCAAGCACGAGTGAATCGTTCCGTATGCCACCATAAAGAAAACTGGGCACACTAAAAAGTATGCCCAGTAAAATGTATCTCATTATGATGGAACGTGTTTCCAAGTTTGCTATATAAGTCCTTTGTTTTTCCTTATCCGAGGTATTTCATGAGAATCTTGGCATTGCCGCTGTCACGGAGCTTTGCGATGCTCTTCTCACGAATCTGACGCACACGCTCGCGGGTAAGTCCGAGGCGGTCGCCGATTTCCTCAAGACCTTTCTCCGGTCCTCCGATTCCGAAACACTCGCGAATGATAGTGATCTCACGGTCTTTCAACACCTTGTTGAGCACATTGTCGAGCTCCTGTGCCATCGACTCGTGGTCAACATGGCGGTCGGTGCGGCTGTCCTCGCCACTTGCCATAACGTCGAGCATACAGTTGTCCTCGCCGTCCTGGAAAGGGGCGTCGATGGAAACGTGATGGCCATCAGCCATGAGGCTTTGTCCTATCTTCTCCTCGTCAAGGTTCGTAGCGTCGCTAAGCTCTGCCACGGAAGGATGGCGCTGGTTCTCCTGCTCAAACTTGTTGATCTCGTGGTTTATCTTGTTGAGCGAACCAACTTGGTTGAGAGGCAGGCGCACGATGCGGCTCTGCTCTGCTATTGCCTGGAGAATGCTCTGGCGAATCCACCATACGGCATAGGAAATGAACTTGAATCCCCTTGTCTCGTCAAACTTCTGTGCGGCCTTAATCAAACCGATGTTACCCTCGTCAATCAAATCAGTAAGAGTAAGTCCCTGATGCTGGTATTGTTTTGCAACGGACACAACGAATCGAAGGTTGGCTGTCACAAGCTTGTCCTTTGCACGCTCACCCTCAGGACCACCCTTGCGGATTTTCTGAGCGAGTTCGATTTCCTCGTCAATGGAAATCAACGGAGCGCGACCAATCTCGACAAGGTACTTATCCAATGCCTCACTTGAACGGTTCGTAATACTCTTCTGAATCTTTAATTGTCTCATGCTAAAAACTATAATTTATTCTAACTATCTGATATTCAATTATCTGCGGCTTGCGCGCGTAAATCGACTGCAAAGTTAATAAAAATAGGTGGAATTTGCACGTTTTTTTCGCATATTTATTCTTAAAAAATCATAAATGCGAGAATATAATGAAGGTGGGTTCTATAAATTCGCTTTGTTGTATTTTTGCTTTTTAGTCGAGGGCAGA
>CAMAGM010000069.1 GCA_945833995.1 uncultured Prevotella sp. | reverse complement strand
AAGGAGTAAAAGACATTAGTCTTTCCACTTCCTTCTTGGGAGTCCTAAGGCTTAAGCATTTGTCTTTAACTCCCTTAACTCCTTTCACTTCCTTAACTCCTTTCACTTCTAAAATTACTCTATTAGCCCCAACTCCACCCTAACCGGATAGATTCCCGACATTCTCACCTCTATCATCTTCTGCAGATAGGTCTCCACGGCGGTTTCCCTTGCGGCGAAGGCGCGTTGGGTGTAGATGTTGCTCGTGATGCTTATCTTCACGAATATCTCGTAGGTATGGAATGTTCCCTCGGTGCGGTGGCGGCGCTGGATGCGTATCGACCTTATCAGGTCGTTAACTACCCCGAAGCGTGCTATCAGCTCTGTCTGGCAGAAGAGCTTTATGTCGTTCTCGGTCACTATGCGTCCGCCTGTGGCGAGGGCATAGCGTTTCAGCTGTCCCAATGCCTGCTTGTCGTGCAGTTCGTCCAAGCCTTCCGATGGGTCGCAGACCTGTGTGGTCAGGTCGGGGTCGAACTCATGGGGCGTAGAGAATTTCGCATCGCGCTTCAGCAGCGTGTTCACTGATGTGCCGTCGGTGGCAAGATAGTCAAGCTCAAGCGAGGTGTCGATGGTCTCCTTGTTCCTAAGCACGGCATACACTCCCTCCGACACTGCCGACGTGCCCTTCATCAGCATGTTCTTGAGGCTCGCAATGGCGTTCCTTACCATAACCATGATAGACTCGTTGTCCTTTATGCTGATGTTCTGGAAGGCATAGAGGTCTGACGTGTATTTGGTGTAGAGGTTGAAAAGGAGTTTCGTCAACCGGCCTTGGTTGAAGCGGTCGGCACCTATGCGGCGGATCACGATGTCGCTGTCGGCATAGAGCTGGTCAACGCTTGGACGCAGCAGCTGCACGAACTGCTTGCTCCTGTTGGTTCCACCGTAGTTTCCTGCAAGGCGGGCTATGGGCGATGTCTTCGAAAGGGTCACGGAATAATGTCCCACGTTGGCGAGGATTATCGTGTTGATGTGGAAAGTGTCGCTGTTGAACACGAAGCCATGCGACAGTCCGTCGAACTCAAACAATATGTCGAGTTTTGTCCTGTCCTCGAAGTTCTCCATTTCATCAACCACGAAATATCTTATGTTCTGACGTGCGAAGAGGTCCATGGCGCAATAGTCGGTGAACGACTCCATGCCGCCCAGGCCACTGTGGCCACAGCTGCGGCTATACACTATATTGTCGAGCGAGAAGTGGCTTGACATTGGCAAGTTGGCATAGTCCCAAGGCGCGATGAGTGGCAGCTCCAAGCCATTGTCGGCTATGGAGGCATTTACGCTGTGGAACATCGGGCTTGTTATGACGAAGGCAAAGCCCTTGAGGTTGTTTATGGGGAAATTGCCAAAGTCGAGGCTAACGAGCCAACGGCGACCGTCGAGCTGCGCTAAGTTCTTCACCGTGACATTGAAGACGCGGGTGGAGAGCAGTGGCTCGAAGGGATAGCGGTTGTCAGCTCCAAGGTAGAAGACAGACTGTGAGTCAACGATGGCGGTGCTGACATTGCGGTTGAGGGCAGTCTTGATTACTGCCGTTGCAGGCAGTGCCTTGCCCGCATCGTCGAACACCAACTGTTGCTCGAACTCCTGAAGGATCTCTGTCTTCAGCTGTTCGAGGTTGGCATCGTGGGCGTTTGCCTGATAGGCGAGTGTTGACATGATGAGACGGAAGACAGGGTCGGTGTCCAAGCCTTCCAACTGCTCGCTCATGTCGCTACGCTTCCATATCTCCATTGCCTGACTGATCAGATCCTCGGTGCGTTGCCTTATCTCAAATATGTTTTGTTTCATTATTTCTTAAACCTTTTAAACTCCTTAAACCTTTCAAACCCTTCAAACCTCACAAACGAACTTTAATTTTTAATTCTTTAATTTTTTAATTCGCGAAGCGACTCACCATACCTTTATCGTCGTGCGGTACTCGTATGGCTCAAGAGTGGTGAGTATTACACCACGGACAGCCACGAGAATCTCCTTCTTCTCCCTAATGTAGGTCATCACCGTAGCGGTGTCGCGCAGTCGCGGCTCGTATTGGCGTATTGCCTCGTTCAGCTCCGAAGCGAAAGTCTGTATGTTCTTCGACGAGCCCGAGATTTTCTTCTTGTATATAGGAGAGGAATCGTTCGACTCAGTGTGAATGGTGCCGTTGTTCTCCTCGAATATCTCAAACTTCAATCCTGTGAACACAAACCCATATTCGGGGTCAGAGGGTATGCAACCGAGTGGCGTGTTGAGCAGCAACTCGATTGAGAGGTTCAACGACTTCTTTATGTCGTCGGTATGGTTCAGCGAGCCTTTACTTACGCTCAGTGGGGTCGATAAATGGGTCATATCTTTTTTAAGTTGACAAGTTGACAAGTTGACGAGTTGACAAGTTGACGAGTTGTTTCTTAAGTTGACAAGTTGACGAGTTGATACTTTTGTATATTGGAGTATTTCCGCGTATTAACATTTGTCTTTAACTCCTTGAACTCCCTTAACTCCTTGAACTCCTTCAACTTCCTTAATTCCTTCAACTTCCTTAACTCCTTCAACTCCTTAACTCCTTAATTATATCATCGGCAGGAACTCCTCGTCGTCGTCATCCTCTGGTCGGTACAGCTCGTCGAAGAGAGCCTTGAAGAGTGCCTCGTATAGACGGTCGTAGAGTGAGGTGCGTAGCTCGTCGGACATTTCCTGTCTCATGCGTGGAACAATCTCCTCGGTGATGAAAGTCCTGATGCTGTCGCTCAGCTCGGTGCTCAGTCTCTCGTGCAGCTTGTCGTGCATCTCGGCAATCATCTTCTCGTAAATCTCCTCCCTCAACTGTGCATACACCTCTTCCTTTATCTCACGCTTCAGCTGGTCGTAGTCGATGCTGTTGTCAACGAGAATCACGAGGTCGAGCAATGCTGTCTGTGCCTCAAGCCACTCGTGCAGCCACTTGATGTAGCTGACCACGTTGAGCATTGAGGGCTCGCGCCTGCTGTCGTTCCAGATGTTGGCAATCTTTCCGTTCCTTATCTCGGCTATGCTTCCTTCCCTCTCCTCTGTTATCAGTCCTTGCTGAAGCTCGTCCTCCTTGCTCGACACGATGTAGTATTCCACGGCGAAAGCCGTTTCCTGGAGCAGGTTGACGAGGTGGCGCGACGAGCGTTGCTTGTTCAGGTTCTTAATCCTAAACAGCAGGTTGCGCAGTATTCTCTTTCCCTCGCCATTGTCGAGGTTCTTGTGTGAGAGTATTGCCTCTATGTCGTTCACTATGATGGCGAGGAAGTCGTCATACTTGCCGTTTGCCGAAACTGTCAGTACAGGGGGAATGTAGTCGGTGTCGATAGTCAGCGTGCCATCCACTATGACGAAACGCTTTATTGGCACCACGTCGGCATCCATTATCTCATCCAGCGTGTGTAGTGACAGCTCGTAGTTGGGTTCCTCAAACGGCACGCCCTCGCGCTCAAACACCCTTGGCTCGCCATCCGCTATTCCCACGCAAAGGAAATACTCCTTCTCGGTGAGCTTGGGTATTGAAATCTTCAGTTCCCCGCTTATATCGACGATGCTTCCCGATGGCAGCAATGCGCTACACATCAGTGAGCTCAGCTCGTATGTCCTTCCCACAAACGAGCCTTCGGCATCGAATGGGCAATCGGGCAGGAGTCCTATACGTCCGTCAGACAATGCCGTCCTTACGGCAAGTCTCTGGCGTGTGTCGAGGCTTGCCTCAAAGTTGCGGAACACGGCATCGGTGAGAGCCATTCCCGGTCTCCAGTGTATTTTAGCGTTATAGAACATTCGTATTATAGTTTAGAAGTTTAACGTCAGTATTCTTGCCAACGATGTTGAAGCTGCAGAAGATGTCGATTGGTAGGAAATAGGTGCTGATGAACTCCGTCAGTGGGCGAATCCTGCTATCTTCCAGCTTGTAGGTTTCCTCGGTCAGGTTGTCAATCACAATGTCGAAGTCAATTTTCTGCATCCAGTATCGTGAGTTGTCGGTATCGCTATATGCCGATTTCCTTATCCTTACCTTCCTGCCCGCCACGCTCTCTATCAGCCTTTTCACGAAGCGGATGTCGCCCCTTCTGCTCGCCACTAAGGGCAACAGCAGTGCGGCATTGGCAACGAGAGGGTCATGCTCCTTGGCAATGTCGAAGTTGAAATAATCCTTCAGCAGCTCGTTGACCTTCACCTCCATGATGTCCTCTATGTGCCTCTCCGTGGCAAGGCTTCCGAGGAAGTTGCAGGTGTCGATGGGAAGGAAAGCCTCTTCGAGAATGTGGAGTCGCTTCTTCATCTCCTCGTAGCGGGTCTTGAAGTCCTTTTTCTGTCCCTGTCCGTCGGCGTTGGTCTTGGTCAGCTCGAAGTCACCAGTGAGCATGGCTGGAGGCAGCAGCTTCAGTATGCCGTCGCGGGCAATGTCTATTGTCACCTCTTCCTCGTCGAGGCTCATGACATCGGCGGAATAGTTGCGGTAGAACGTTCCGCGGTGGCGTACGCTCCACAACAACTCAAGCTCCGGATACAAGTGTCCGAGAAGCATTTCTGCACTTACCTCTTTGTTCATATCTCAACGTATCTTATTCTGTTTTCTTCCTTTATTCTGATTATGTCGTATGGCGGTATGCCAATCTCGCGCAACGTCAGCTGTTTATGGGGAAAGCTGCTGTCGATGGACGAATATTCGTTTTGGTAGAACGCACTCAAGGGCTTGTATCTCAACATTGGATGGCTCTCAACGAAGTCCTCCACCAAGTGAGCGGCGCTCATCACGTCAGTTTTCACATCGGTTTCCCGTTCCACTATGTGGTCAACGAACGGATTGTTTAGCAGCAGTGTGCAACCGGCTTGCGTCAGCTCGTCCACCGTGGTGTCGAGGCTCAGTCCCTCGCGCCTCTCCACAGGCTCCCATGTCTCATGGAGTGAGCAGTCGTCGTCCCACGCATTGTGGTCGATGGTGCGTGCCGTCATGTGCTCGCCCTCGTAGTAGAACATCCTTTGGCTTGTGGGCAGTCCTGCCATCACCTTTACCGCCTCTTGTGCCTCCACTGCGCCAATGATGCTGGCTATTATGGGAGTTGTCGGCGCATGTCCAGCCTGTTCCTTTCTCCTTATTATTCCCGAGCAGGGCATTCGGCGTTGCAGTTCCTCCATGCCTATTGGCCCGAGGCTGCAGGCGTAGCAGTTGTGGTCGGGTTTGAACACGCGTGCCGTGCCTTCCAGTTCTATTATGCCTCCATCAATCCATGTCTTGCCTGCCCTCAGACAGAGGCGCTGGATGCAGTAGCGTGCCCATCGGCTATCCACACATCCCACCACGACATCGGCTTTTCTGAAAAGCCCAAGCCCAACGTCGAAGGCAACGTTTCCGAAAACCGTTAGCACCTCGACGTCGGGTCTTATATCTTTCATCCGCCTTGCGACAACGTCAACCTTCCGCTCGCCTACGTCCGTCCTACGGAACAATATCGAGCGGGTTAGATTGCCCAACTCGACATAGTCGAAATCAACGACAGTGAAATGACAAACGCCCATCAGCACAAGGTTTTTCAGCACCTCGTTGCCCAATGCTCCGCAGCCAATCACCATCACGCGGCCGTGGCGTAGTTTGTCGTTGTCTATCTCCAATCTTTCAATTCTTTTACTTTCGAGTGCAAAGATACAATAAAAGGAATACAATACAAAATAAAAGTCGAAAAACTTTTATTTTTATTCCTCCATTTTTAGAGTTGAACCGATAGGATTGCCGTTAGCATCGCGATTGACACCATCTTCTTTCGCCTTCTCACGCAGATAGCGCTGAAATGCGTTCTCAACTTCCTCCTTTTTCTGCGTAGTCAGCTTCACGCGTATGTCGTCGTACTGTTTCATCAGACCCTCCATCACGTCTTTCGCCTCGTCTATTGCCTCTGGTTTCTCACCAACGCAGACCTTCATCAGTTCGGAGGTGTATTTCACCTTCATCTGCTCGTGCCTTCCCTTGCATTTGTAGTCGAGGGCATCGATGGCAGTAAGGAGCGTCTTGCGGTATTCCTTCGTCACTGTCGGCATGGTGAGCCTTATGAACTTCAGCTGTGGACTATCGTCGTCCTCAACACCTTCAATCTCATCAATTTTCTCCACCGAGATTTTAAACTCAGGGTGAATCTTGAACATTCCTGTTATCAGCACAGTGATGAACGCAGGATCAATGGGGTAGAGGTCTATCTTGTCGTCGTCGTCCTTCTGGTCGTGAATGAACACTCGCGCCATGTCCTCCATACGGTATTTCTTCTCGTCAATCCTTTCCTCGAAGCCCAGCAGCGACGAGGGGTCTGCCTTAACGCAGAGCTGAGCGTAGCCATACGACATCTCGCTAACATAGCCCAACAGTCGCTCCTGCATCTCAATCAGCACGTTTGATATCTTTATCTTCATTTGTTGTCCCTTCCTTTTTTATGCGTTTCCACCATCGTTTTTCTTCACTTCCTCCTCCTTCAGCTTGGCTTCTGGTTTCTCTGCCGAGCCGCCTCCGCCGGCTCCCATGCCATCGGAGATGTTTGGCGACTTGAACGACGAGCCTGCCTCCAAGTTGTCGAACTTGCCCACAGGAGCCTTCGTCTCGCCCTTTATGTCTGCCTTGCCGCCAATGGTGGTGTCGCCCTTCAGTTCCACCTTGTCGCCACCGAGTGCCACGTTGCCTCCGTCGAGCGTGACAACAGCCTTTGCCTCGCCTTGTTGCAGTTCGGCAGTGGTGGTGGCAAACACGCCAACCTTGTCGGAGCCAACCTGCACGAGCTGGCTCGTGTTGTCCTTGTCGCTCTTTCCAACAAACATCTTGTCGGAGAGCAGCAGCATCTGGCTGTCCTTTGCCAGTTCCTTGTCGGTGCGCTTCTCCTTGTCCACATTGATTGAAGCCACCTTTATGTCCTTGGCGTTCAAGGCTATGCTGCCTGAGGAGTTGCCTTCGGTGTCGGTGGTGTCCATTCCTATGGCTTGCGCGCGGAATGTTATCTTGCTGTCGGCGGTCAATGCCTTTTCCTCAATTTCCCCATCCTTCAACTCGTTGTCTATTGCCTGCACTGTGAAGGTCTTGGTGGTTATCTTCACGTCGCCCTTTGCTGGCTTATCGCCGTTTTTCGCATCGTCTTTCTTCACTGTGTCATCGGCAGTTGACAACTCTATCGTTTGTGCGTTCACCTTCAGGAAGCCATTTTCGAGCAGTGTGTTTTCGTCCTTCACTGCATCGAACCTCAACGATGGCATCTGTATCGACATTCCCGCCGCATCATTGGTGCGTAGGTTGCCATCACCATCCATAGCCACCACATCAACTGTCTCAGCGTGTAGGGAGATGTTGGTATTGATGGCAGAGTCGGAATCTTTCTCGAAGGCATCGGCATTATCGTCGAGTGCGGTTTTTATTTCGTCGAGAGCCTTCTCGCGCCGTTTCAGTTCGGCATAGTCAGCCATAGAGGAAAGATAGTTGTTGAGAATAGACACCATTGCCTCGGTCTTTCCCTTTATTTTCTTCTGCAGGTCACGTATCTCCACATGATTAGTGCGTGCAGCCTCTTCAGTGGCATATTTCTCATAGCTCTCCTCGAGCATTTCCGCAATGTTGTCAAATATCTTGTTGATGTCTTTCTTACATTTGTCAACGTCTTTTTTCACATCTTTGCATGCTGTTGACAGTTCTCCTTTCAGGTCGTCTATTCTGACTTTCTTCGTCTTGTTAGCAGGAGTGGCATGAATATCGATTGACGTGTCGGAATTGAGTGTCAGTCCGATGCCTACAGGAGCAGGCTCTACAAACACAGCCTCGCTTTCCTCGCTCTGCAAGGTGATTCCTCTTGCCTGGAACACAATGCCCGACTCGTCGAGCAGTACATTTTCCTTTCCGTCGATGCCGGGGTCAACGGCGACAGTTGAGATTGAAGCTGCCCGTTGTCTGATGGAGCCGCCTCTCCCTTCCTCTCCGCCTGTTCCCTCGAGCGAGATGTTGGAGGCACGCAGTGTAACCTCGGAGCCTCCGGGGTAAAGAACACCATTAGGGTCAACATTGCCTATCATAATCTTTGGTGCAGAGATGATGAGCATATTGTCGTCCCTGACGAACTTGATGCCTTTTGAAATCTCGGCAATCTGGTTCTTCAGTTCCTGAACCTCACGCTTGCATCTGTGCAGCTCGTCAAGCTCGCCTTCCATTTTTGAGTTATAGTCGTCGAGAGCAGCCCTCAGGTCGTCTATTATATATCCCATTGCGTATTGTTCCTTTCTATTATGTTATGAACTTGTCAACTAAACAAATAACTTGTCAACTCGTCAACTTGTCAACTAAAACTATGTAATTACTAAAGGCTCGGTGTTCTTGAACAGTGAGCGCAGATATTCCTTGATTGCGTCAAGGTCTGGGTTGCGCATTGCCTCAAAGCCTGCAGCATCGTCGTCGAGCTTGTAGGTAAAGCCCTTGTTGTTGGATATGAGAATGTTGCCAGCACCAGTATATTCGCAAAAGGCGCGAGGTCCCGCGGCACCTTTCCAGTTCACCAATTCCTGTATGCCAGGCACGCTCCACCACTGTCCGTTCTTTGTGACATTTCTCTCTATGCCGAACTCTGCTGCGAGAGGTGCCACAAGAGTATTGACTAATTCGTTCTTTATTTTATCGTTCTCAGCAGCTTTCTTTTCTGCTTCCGACATCTTGTATGGAACGATGCAGTCGATCATCTCCTGCCAATCCTCGTCGCTGCCAGTATAAAGATCGGCACCGCTCTTGGCGTCATCCTCGATTGAGAAGTATTTTGAATCGTCGAATCCTCTCAACACCTCATAGATGCAGTTTTTCATAACTGTCTTTGTCAAGCCTGCCGGTATGGAGACTGGTTTCTTAATCAGTTTTGCCAAATCCTCTGCCGTCTCAAGCTTGATGCCCAAAGCGTCGGTAGTTGACATCATCGGTTTGTCTGGAGCCTTGTAATTCTTTTCTGAAAAAGCATCTCCCTCCCAATGGCGTTCAATGCTTTCGTAAAGCGAGTTCTCGTTGTCAACGTAGAATTTCTTGAAACTCTGGACAGCTTCCTTCAATTCCTCGAATGAGTCGATATACTTTTTGGCATTCTTCTCAAAGCCAGTTTTCCTTGGGTAATAGTCGGTATATTCGGATGCCAACATACCTTTTAGACCTCCTATGTCAAAGTCGTCCCAAGCAGCCTTCAACATTCCGTCCTCCTTCTCGATGTCGATATTGGAGTTGAAATTGTCTGTATAGACGAAGTCCAGATATGGCCACATACAATCGTATGTTTTCTTCACCAGCGTTTTGATGTGGTAAACCTGTCGGCTGAAATTGTAGTAGAAGTTCTTTACCTCCTGCTTTGTATATCTCAGCAATGATAGAATGACGAAACCTTTGTGATGCAGGTAGTCAAGATCCTGGTTGTTCTCCTCGCCGAAAGTTGCCGAAAGTCCCAATGTGTACCATTTGCCTCCACCCTCAAGGGCAGTTCCAGCCTTCGACAATAGCGATGTTGGAACCCAAGTCTTGCCAAGACCAGCCATCATAAGGACGTTGCGTTTCGATTTCATTGTCATTGTGCCCTCGACAGGACGCATCAGAACCTCCCACATGCAACGTATAAACGAGAGGTCGGTGAAATTCTTCAATTCCTCAAATACTTTTGATGCTGTTGGCGACAGCATTTTCAATCCTTCGGATATACCCGCATTGATGGCTTGTCCAGCCGCACCTAACGCCGTACGGGTAGCGATACCGAAATGGTAAGGAATCTTGTCCTTTATGTTTACGCCACTCTTTATGTCGAGGTTGTTGCCTGCTGTTATGCTTACGTTCTTTCCTGAGATGCTAACATCGCCGTTTGGTGCGCTGATGCTGATGCCAGTGAACGCGCTCATCTTTATGTCGCCCAACGGACTCTTTATGCTGATGTTGCGGTCGGTGGCAGAGAGCTTCACCTCATACATTCCGTTGGCATCCTTGAACACCATTCCTCCATTGAGTGGATTCGACGGAATGTCCTCCATGGTCATGATATGGGTCTGTTCGTCCTTTGCCCTAAGATATTCCAACTTTGCCTCTTGCCATTTCTTCTTCAGTTCAGGGTCATCTGCTGATTTATGATATGCCTCTGCAGCTTCGTCAACGGCTTTCTCCAACTTGGACAAATCATTGTCCTTAATGGCATCGTCAATATAGCCAGCAATGTTCCATGCTGCTGCCAGCGGTGGGACAAGGAAGTTGAGGAACGATGATGGCTCATCGTCCTTAAACGATATGGTGTGGCCATTTTGCGATGTTATGGCGCGTGGAGTGTATTTGTAGTCGATGCGCTTGTCGGCTGCCGTTGCTCCCTTGTTGGGGAAGCACTCGGCGGTGTAGAGATAGCCGCTGACGTAAGGACGCTCGATGTTGCCTCCAGTGTAGTTTATCATCACATGGTCATGCTCCGCGGGAGTCATGAACACGCCGCCTCCGCCTCCTGCGAATGGCACGAGGACGCGAATCCATGGCGACAGCGTGGTGTTAGTGCCCTGCCACAGATATTTCACCCTCACGCGTCCAATCTGTAGAGGGTCTTTCGTCTCCATCACCACAGCCTCTTGCGCAGTGGCTTTGAGTATGTGGGGAATGCCGCAATGAGGCGGCAATACAACAACGCCTCCATTTGTCATGGCAGGCTCCAAACTGTTGTTGAGAGTCGGCACCACTTCCACGGAGTGTTGTTTTTGTGTGCCTTTGCCATCGCTTGCGTTGGTGAAGCAGCCTGTCATTCGGCTCACTATATAGTAGTTGGCTATTCCGTCGTCGAGGTTGACGGCATCGGTAAGGTCGAGCTCGGGAATCTTGTCGGAGAAGTTGATATCCACCTTTCCTCTCTCTACGGCACGCTCTCCTTTCTCTATCTTATGGTAGAACTCGTTGAGGAATTTCTCACGGGTGCTGTCCTCGATAGTGAATTTCTGCATGCTGCTTGCACCTTTCTTATATTCCCAATCTGTGCGCTTTATTCCCATGTCGTCGGGATAAACGCTCACTAACTTGTCGAAATTCTTCTCTGAGGAGGTCTTGGTGAGCAGCCTCGTGGCTACTTCCTTGACTACGGGAACGAATCCAGAGGCAATGTCTGTTGCGCTTTTTGCCTTCGACAAGACGTTGCCCATTGTCTCGTAAGCCAAGGTCTCAATCCAGTGGGAGCGGCTGTCAACATAGTCGGTCTTCTTGTTCAACAGATGCTGCTGCTCGTCGTCAACATATTCTGGCGCATAGAAGATGTCCTTCTCTCTCTCTTTCTCGGCAAAATAGTTTTGTTCCCACTTCTCTTTTTTCTTTTTCTCTATCTCCTCCTTCGTCAGGTTCTTGAATTCCTCAGCCTCTTTCTGCTTCGCCTCCTCTTGCTCCTTCTTTTCCTTCTCCTCGTCGGGGAGATAGGTGTAGTCGCTTGAGAAATTGTCTATCTTGAGCGACATGTCGGAGTCTATGTTCACATCGGGATAGGTGTAGATGAGGTCTCCCGAAAGCGTCTTTGGCTTATTGTCGGTTGGCAAGCCAAGGCAGAGCTTGCCATCGCGGTAGCACATGAACTCGCCGCAACGCACTGCCACGCGCTTGATAAAGTCGTAGAACGACTCGTTGTACTGAACGAGATAAGGCTGCACCAACTCCCGATTTACATTGAAGGTCTCGTCAAACATGCTGAGGTTGCGCAGGCGTGTGGCATCGCACTCAACCATGGAGGGATGGAAGAAGAAGCGCGAGACCATCTCGCCCTTCACTATTTCCTCGCCAAACTGCAGTCCGCTATAGACCTTGCTGTATTTGCCAAGCTCAAGCACCTTGTCGGGGCTATAGCAGTGGAGTGTGACATACCGCGTGGAGTTGACCATCGAGAGGTTGAAACTGAACACGAGATACCTCACGGCAATGTTTGTCAGGTCGTATTCCTTGATCCTCGTTTTCTCGTCGAGCTGCCTTTCGTTGCATCTTGCCACGCCAACTACTGACACTGACGTGGGCTTGGAGTCTTCCTTCTTGGCGTTGAGGAATATTTCCCTTATATATTGTATATAGTCTTTGTTTGTTAGCTTCTCATTGTTGTTGGGAGTGATTGACATCTTTATCGTCATCTCCCCTGGCTGGAACAGCTTCTTGTCGTACTGTATCTCGGTTACGACAAGGCGCATTCTCTCTGTTGCCACGCCTTCCGCCTTTCTCACATATATTGGATTGGCAGAGTCGCCCATTGCCACATAAACCATCTCGTCGAAATTGTCGCCACCGTATTTGTTGTGGTGCTTGTAGCTGTCTATCGACAATTCCACTGGCTTGACAAGGGTTTTGTCCTGGCTCTTGTAAGGCACGTTGATAGTCTGTGCAAGGAGAGATTTCAGTCTATCCTTGACATTTGCGTTGTTCTGGACGTATTCGGAAAAGATTATCAGTTGTTTCATTGCATCATAGTATAGTGTGGGGAAATCAGTTGACGAAGTCTAAACGGAGGTGTCTGTCCTCCTCGCCAATGTATGTTATTGATGTGAGAAGTAAAGAGAATTCCAACGACATCTGGGTTCCGTCGGCAGCCGCCTCGTCGTCGTAGTGCTCCACTATATCGACGATGAAACCCTCCACAACCATTGCGCTGTCGTAGTGTTGCAGTATGTTGTTGCTGTCGTAGGTGGCATTGAACACGAGTGAGAATGTCTGGCTGTCGTTGCTCAGTAGGCGCTCGTAGTACTCATTTGTGTCGTTGGTGCCAATAAGTGTGGCAATGATCATCTCGGAGCCTGACATCCTGCCGTATGGCTTGCCGAAATCGTTGCGCGGACGGCGTAGAGTGTAGTCAAGTCGCTGCACGACATTGGCACTCTCGCGTCTGAGAATGTGCTGCTCGATAATGTTCTCGGTGAACAGCACCGCCTTGGTGTGGTTGGAAAGTATTGGCATTCTTCTTAGCTATTTTCAGAATGAATAAGTGTCCACAAAGTCCTTGCCTATCCTCACGTCGTTGGCTGTGAGGCTGTCTGCCGTGATTTGCAGGGTAAGAAGCCTGCGGCTCGTGCTTTGTATGTCGTAGTTCTCGTGGATGGAGAAGCACTGTGCTCCCTCGAAGTAAAGGTTGCGATTGTGTATCTCTCCGCCCGTTTGTCTCACGTCGTCGATGTCGAACTGAAGGCGTCCGCTTGTGTTCTCGTTGCTGAGATACCACTCGTAGAGATAGAGGTCTGCCTTGGTAGGGGCGACGATAGTCACCTCGATGGTCTCGCAGTGCGGGGCACTGTCGGGGTGATAGGAGTTGTGGGAGCGGCGGACGTGTGTACGGCACCCCACAACAAGGTATTCCTTGCTGTAGAGTTCCGACACGTTGTCGCCGAACTGAAGATGTGCGATGATATTCATCGTGATTCAGTGTTTAGTTGACTTTTGGGGAGTTAAGGAGTTCAAGGAGTTGAAAGGAGTTCAAGGAGTTGAAAGGAGTTCAAGACATTAGTCTTTCCACTTCCCTCGTGGGAGTTTTCAAGGCCTGAACATACGTCTTTTTTTCGCTTCGCTCAAGGAAACTCCTCCTTTAACTCCCTTAACTCCTTTAACTCCCCTTATAAAGATTCGTATCCTTACTTCCAAGGATTGTTGTACTCAACAGGACCGTTCTTCAGAGTCTGGCAAACGACCTCGATCTCCTCGTAGTGCTCCTGGCCGTCTTCCCACTTCTCGGTGTAGTGGATGCAGTAGCATCCTGTGCCCTCAAGGCTCTTCATTGTCGAGCCGTCAACGGTGTTCTCGAAAGTCACCTTCATGTCGCGTGGGTCGTTTGGTGCGAGCATCCACTGCAGCAACTGGTTGTTGCCGTCGTTCATTGCCTTTACGCGGATTGTCACCTTGCCGCCGCGTGGAATACCAGAGATCTGTCCCTCAATGTCTGTGCTCTGGTTGAATTTATAGTCAACGAGGATAACCTCACGCTCCTCGAAATCCTTCACTTCCAGTTTTACTGGTGTTACGTTTAATGCCATAGTATATATGTTTTTTAATCGTTAATACTCAATATTTCAATATCTCAATCATTCAATATTTCAATATCTTATGCCCACTCGTTCTCAAACTCCACAGAGCCGAACTTCATCTTCTGGCAAGAAATCTCGATCTGCTCGTAGTGTCCGGCCTTGTCTTCCCACTTCTCCTCGAAGTCAACGCAGTAGCCACCCTCAAACTCAATGGTCTTCATCACCTTGCCGGTCTTTGTCTCGTTGAAGGTAATCTTGCCGTTCTTTGGCAGGTTGCGCTCAAGCATCCAGGCGAGCAGGTCTGGTGTGCCGTCGTTGAGAGCCTTTACCTTTACTACTATTCTTCCACCGCGTGGAATACCTGACATCTGGCCTTCAGTGTCTGTAGCCTGGTCAAACTCGTAGGTTACCATCTGCACTTCGCGCTCCTTGTAACCGTCAATCTCGATTTTTACTGGTGTTTTTGCCATAATAGAAAAATTTTAAATGTTAATATTATAATGTTGTTTTCTTTTCGTTGTTTCTAACGATGCTGCAAAGGTAGAGGTTTTTTCGCATCGTATAGAGCCATTTTGGGAAAAATGTTGGTCATAAGGGGAAAACCTTTCATTTTTCCCGTTTTTGACCAACAATTTCGTGCTTTCTAATGTAAAGTCTTAAAAAAATACTTGATTTATGCAAGTTTTTTATGCCATTGCGGCATCCTTGTCCTTCTTGTCGGCGCTCACCTTTATGATGAAGTTCTTTGCCGAGTAGAATGGAGTG
>CAMAGM010000068.1 GCA_945833995.1 uncultured Prevotella sp. | reverse complement strand
GATTTTTTTCTTTTTTTTGCTCTTTACGAGTCAACCTATTTCAGTACAAGACATATTTCTAAATCCTTGGCTCTTAATAAATTATGTTGTTTTAGCGACAGTGACATTGTTCACTTCGTGAGCTGAATGAGCCTCTTCAAATACCCCATCTGCGCATTTTTCTGCCCTGTTTTCCGTCCTTTTCCGCAGAAAAGTGTAACTTTGCACGGATTTTGTTGAACTAAAAACATGGGATTATGAAATTCGTCATCATGGAACGTGAATGGCATTTTTGCGCATTTAGGAAAGAAAAACAATAAAATCCTTGCATTTCTCAATTCTTTTTCCTAACTTTGCATAAGGAAAGCTGCATCTCGGCAAAACACTCAAGCAAGCTTGGTGATTTTGCTCTCGATTTGCATTTCCTTTGCAAAAACAAAAGACGTGAAGCTTATGCTGGTAGAGAACAAGTACATACGATTTGACTGGGCAGTGAAGCGGATGCTGCGCGACAAGGCAAATTTCGCAGTGTTGGAAGGACTGGTGACGGTGCTTCTCGGTGAGAAGATTGTCATCTCCGAACTGCTTGAGAGTGAGGGCAATCAGGAGACGAGCGACGCAAAGTTCAACCGCGTTGACATAAAGGCGAAGAACTCCAAGGGCGAGATAATCATCGTAGAGGTGCAGCTCTCCCGTCAGCTGTATTATCTCCAGCGTATGCTCTACGGCGTGTCGAAGGCAATAACCGAGCACATACAGATTGGCAACCTTTACGACCAGGTGAAGAAGGTCTATTCCATCAACATCATCTACTTCGACCTTGGCAAGGGCAGCGACTACCTCTACCACGGCAAGACGGTGTTCACCGGTGTCCACACCGGCGACAACCTTGTTGTGAACACTAAGGAGGCAGACGAGATAAGGATGACGACACCCGAGAACGTGTTCCCTGAGTATTACATCATCCGCGTGAACGAGTTCAACAAGGTAGCCACGACCCCGATAGAGGAGTGGCTCGACTACCTGAAGAACAACCGTATAAATGACGAGACCTCCACCCCCGGCTTGCAGGAGGCTCGCAAGAAGCTTCTCTACATGACCATGAGCGATGCCGAACGCCGTGCCTATGACTCACACATGGAGGACCTTATGGTGCAGAACGACGTGCTTGATACGGCAAAGTTGGAGGGCCTTGAGCAGGGTCGTGCGGAAGGTCGTGCGGAAGGAGAGCAAGCAAAGGCTTTGAATATTGCCCGCAATCTGAAATCCATGGGTCTTGGCGTTGCCGACATTCAGAGGGCTACGGGACTCAGCGAGGAGGAGATTTTGGGATTGTAATGTCATTGGTTTTTCCCTAAAATATAAAGAGGTGAGGCGGTTGCCTCGCCTCTTTTCTTATGCTTTTTGAGGGAGAAAACGTACACTAATCTATTTCAGTAACGACAATGCTCCTGTCTCTCAATTCAGCATGCACCTTACTCATTTTGTTGATCATGTCTATTGCATATTCCACGTCCTTGTTTCTCGGAATTATGAAACGCATGTGATATTTAAGAAGATTCGGATCATGACATTCAATGCTTACATTATAGTATCTGGCAATATGGGTGAAGATATCCTTTAGTTCCTCGCCATCAAAATAGAAGAACCCATCACGCCATGCGGTATATGCTTCGGTATCTACGTCTTGGAGTTTCATACTGGCATCTTCATACACCACGGCCTGCTGGCCTGGCTCCAGTCTTGAATCATTAACTCCAACGCTACCTTCCACAAGAGTTATGCGCTCTGTCTGACCTCTGAAAGCGGTAACGTCAAACTCCGTTCCGTAAACTCTTGTGCGTGATTTTTCAGTATGTACGGTAAAAGGCCGTTTTTCATCTTTTGTCACTATGAAGTAGGCTTCTCCCGTAAGTTTTACGTCACGGCAGTTTTTTTCAAATTCACTGGGATAGGTTATTTTGCTACCAGGATGGAGAAATACCTGTGAACTGTCAGGCAATACAAGTTCAAGGGCTTGCCCAAATGGTACCGTTATCATATATATATCATGCTTTCCTGATTTATCCATCGTCAGTTTCTTGTCGCATGAGTTTGCCGATGTAGTCATCTTGACGTCTATCAACTCTCCATTTCCATTCTTGATAGTTATCGCCATAGGCTTTCCTCCAAGTTCCATCGGCTCGTCTTCCGGGTTTTTGTTCAAAACCATGAACATTATCCCTACAATACAGGCTGCGGCAACAAGTGCGGCAATCAGCTTGTTGGGCAGTCTGCGCCGCTTGTCCATTCTGGAATGGAAGTCGTTCAGCTCTTTCTCAACGTCGATGGATAATAGGTTTTCCTTTTGTGACAACAAATTAGCAGCCATGAATACATCCTCACAGCCCTCTTTGAGTTCCGCATCTATATCCAATTGCTTCAACCGCTTATCAGAGATTGAGGCTTTAGGTTCCATTATTTCAATTATTTCGTCTGTCATGTTTCTATTTCTTTTAAATATAACGTTGATGTAATAACAGAAGGTATGCTGAGATTGTTAAATGTCTAAGTTTTTTCTTTTTTCTCTGATTAGTTTCAGTGCCTTCATAACGTGCTTCTTAACTGTATTGACACTTATTCCCATTTTCTCAGCCACTTCCCGATACTCTTGATAGTGGACGTAACAACTGATGAATATTTCCTTTGTAGGAGGCGTAAGCTCGTTCAGTATTCTCTCAACAATCTCTTCTTTCTTGAGCAAATATTCCTCGTCCTCGAAATGCTCGTACCTTTCTGTTATGCGACTATATAACTTGACGTATTTCCTTTTTACAGAGTCTCTTCTCAATCTATCGAGAGCTTTGAACCGTGCAGTCTTGAAGAGGAAATGCTTGGCCTTGCTCTTCTCTATTTGCTTGAAATGTGTCCAGAAGTCCTCGAAGACATCACTCACTACATCACGGCTTTCCTCTTCGTCATGCAAGAACTGCATGACGAAGAAGAGTAGCTCGCTGTAGTAGAGCCGGAATATGATGTCAAAGTCCTTCTTTTCTTCCATTGCGGCTGCAAAGTTAAGATAAATATTCCATATTCATAACAAAAAGCAACTTTTTTTTATTTTTCCCTCAAAAACCGTACCCTTTTCGTAACAATCACGTTTGTTTCTAAAAAATGTACAACTTAAACATAACTGTATGATGAAACGAAGACAACGACTATTGTTTACCGTTATGATTCTGATTGCCATTCCACTTATGGCGGTGGCACAAGGCAAGGGGAGCATAACGTTGAAGTTCAGCAACGAGACACTTCAGACTGCATTCTCGCGTTTGGAGAAGGTGAGTGGAAACAGAATCCTATTCACCTACGAGGATGTGCAGAAGTACCGAGTAAGCGGACAGGTGAAAAACGCTTCTTTCGACGAAGCCATGCTCTTCTTGCTGAAAGGCAAGCCCCTTTCATACAGAAAAGAAGGGAAAATCGTGACTGTGTCACTCAAGAAAGAGCCTACTGCAAGACAGCGCCGCATGATTTTGGGCATGGTGTATGATGACATGGGCGAGCCATTGCCTGGAGCAACGGTTACAAATGTGAAAACGTCAAATCCAACCGATGAGTTCATAGCAATAACCGACCTTGAAGGAAAGTTCAGGCTATCCATTTACAGCGATGTCAAGAAGATGGAGGTTTCCTATATCGGATATGAGACCAAGCAGGTTGACATCACCTCAAAGGACCGTTATGACATAATCCTGAAGTCGGACGACAATACGATTAAAGAGGTTACAGTCATCAGTAACGGTCTTTATTCGCGCAAGGCTGAGAGCTTTACCGGCTCTGCCGTGGTGTTCGACAAGGACGAGCTGCGCCGTGCAGGCAACACCAACGTGCTGAACAGCCTGAAGAATCTCGATCCTTCGTTCCAGTTTGCCGAGAACCTTTCCGTCGGTTCCAACCCAAACGCACTTCCCGACATCTCGCTTCGTGGACAGTCGGGCTTTCCTGATTTGAAAGGCGAATATGAGACGAATCCCAACCAGCCACTGTTCATCGTTGACGGCTTTGAGACATCGCTTACAAAAGTGATGGATATGGACATGAACCGCATAGAGAATGTCACCATACTGAAAGACGCAGCCGCAAAGGCTATCTATGGCTCAAAGGCTGCTGATGGTGTCGTAATCATTGAGACAGTGAAACCTAAAGGCGGACAGTTGAACGTAACATACACCGCTCAACTGACATTCAACTTCCCCGACCTTAGCAGCTACAACCTCACCAACGCGGCTGAAAAACTGCAAGTGGAGAAGAATGCAGGACTGTTTACATACGAGGGGAATAATGGAATTGATAGTTGGCAGAACGCCGATATGCAATTTATATATGACCAGCGGTACAATGAACTCCTGCAGAACGTGATGATGGGCTACGACACCGACTGGAAGGCGCAACCCGTAAGAAACTCGTTCGGACACAAGCATACGCTATATATCGAAGGAGGAAGCAAGGATTTCCAGTATGGTATTGACTTTTGCTACAACAACGTGGAGGGAGTGATGAAAGGCTCCGACCGTAACACCATGTCGGGCGGACTGACCTTCAGCTACCGCCACAAGAAACTTCTGCTGCGCGACAATCTTGAGGTGACATACAACAAGGCCGACAACTCGCCTTGGGGTTCTTTCTCACAATACACACAGATGAACCCCTATTATCGTCCATACGACGACAATGGCGACTTGATAAAATACTACACCCAGCTAACAAAAAGCGTTTTTCTTCGAGAATCGACTATTGTCAATCCCATGTGGAATGCTTTCATCCGCACCAAGGATTGCAGCAACTACATGCAGATGAACAACAACTTCTATGCCGAATACCGTTTTACTGACGCTTTCAAGGTCGTAGGACGATTTGGAATAATGAGACAGGAGAATAAGTCGGAACTGTTCCGCCCTGCAACACATACCGCATTTGTCGATTACACTACAGAGGAGCTGATGAAGCGCAGAGGCACATATGACTATACCGATGGAGCGTCCTATCGTATCTCAGCCGATGCAAGCGCCAACTATAGCAAGACATTTGCCGACAAGCATCTCGTTTTCCTCAACCTCGGCTGGACTATGAATGAGTATGAATACACCTCTGCTACGTTTAGGGCGGAAGGCTTCCCCAACGACCAGCTTTCGGACATTGGCTATGCGCGTGCATACTATAAGGACAGCTCGCCAGTGAGCGTTCAGAGCAAGACACGCGATGCAGGTTTCATCGGCGCCCTCAACTATTCGTTCGACAACCGCTATCTCTTTGACGCCTCGCTCCGCTATAGTGGTTCCTCACAGTTCGGCAGCAACAACCGCTGGGGAAAGTTCTGGTCGCTTGGCTTAGGCTGGAACGTGCATAAGGAGAAGTTTATGGAAAAGGCGGAATGGCTCAACCAACTGAAGCTACGTGGCTCATTGGGCTTCACCGGCTCGCAGAATTTCAACTCATATCAGAGCATTGCAGCATGGAACTATTATTCGTCAACCTTCTACAATGGCAATCCTGGTACATATCTGCTCAGTATGGCAAATCCAAACCTTAAGTGGCAGCGCAAATACGACCAAAACTTCGGTTTCGACTTCATGGCGTTCAACCAGCGTCTCAACATGCGCTTCGACTACTATATTTCTACCACCGACGACCTTCTGACCGATGTCACCATTCCCTCGTCAACAGGTTTCAAGTCTTATAAGGAAAACCTCGGAAAGGTTGAGAACAAGGGTTTTGAGATTTATGCCAGCTATCGCATCTATCAAAGCCCAAACCGCAGGGACTATGTGAACATCTATGCCAGTGCAACACACAACTCAAACAAAATAAAGGAGATTTCAAACTCATTGCGTACATACAACGACAAGCAGGCAAATACGGTAAACAGCCGTCCCATCACACGTTATGAGGAAGGACAGTCGCTCACTGCCATTTGGGCAGTACCGTCACTTGGCATCGACCCCGCCACAGGTAACGACATCCTCGTAAAGAAGGACGGAACAACCACATTCGTCTGGAACTCCGACGACCTTGCCATCGTTGGCGACACACAGTCTGACATGTATGGCAACTGTGGCATCAGCGCATACGTGAAGGGATTCACCTTCTCGCTCGGCATGAACTACCAGTTTGGCGGTCAGCTCTACAACCAGACCCTTGTTGACAAGGTGGAGAATGCCGACCTTACGAAGAACGTTGACCGTAGGGTGTTCTCCGACCGTTGGGTCAATCCGGGCGATGTCAGCCGTTTCAAGAACATCAAGGACCAGAGCGTCACACGCGCCACGGAGCGTTTTGTGGAGAACAACAACGTATGGAACTTCGCAACTATCAATGTGGGTTACGACTTCGACCGTTTCAAGTTCATTCACGACCTTGGCTTCAACCGTCTGCGCCTCACGTTCGACATGAACGACATAGCCCGCATATCTTCCATAGAGACAGAGCGCGGAACAAGCTATCCTTACGCAAAAAGTTTCTCCATATCATTACAGGCAATGTTTTAATTACTTACAAAATACATAGAATATGAAAAGATACATTTCGCATTATATAGTTAAGACAGCATTGCTGATGCTCCCGGCTTCCCTTATGCTGACATCATGTGAAGACTGGCTTGACGTGAAGCCATCCACGGAAATAGAAAGTTCCGACCTCTTTGCCAACGAGCAGGGATTCAAGGATGCGCTCAACGGTGTTTATATCACCATATCAAGCCCATCCATGTATGGCCGTGAGATGACCTACGGCTTTCTTGACGTAATCGGGAGCTGTTACAATTCGGCCGGATATAACGGAACGCTTTCCTACGCAAAGAACTATGACTATAAGAATGCCAGTGTGGAAGATGTGATTAATGGTATTTGGGAGAGATGCTTCTTCAGCATAGCAAACATCAACGAGCTGCTTGGCAAAATGGAAGCCGCCGACCAGAAGATGTTTGCCCCCGACAACTACAATGTCATAAAAGGCGAGGCAACAGCCCTCCGTGCCTACCTGCACTTCGACCTGCTACGACTCTTCGCAAAGTCATACACTGCGGGTGCCGACGAGCCGGCAATACCATACGTTACAGACTATTCGTTCAACGTCACCCCGACATCAAACGTCAGGGAGACATTGGGAAAAATTATCGACGACTTGCAAAAGGCGGCCGAACTGCTGAGAAAGTCTGACCCTATCGTAACCGGGCGAGAGATAACTGCCATTACCGACGAAGGATACTTGCTGGACCGTCAGTTTCACATGAACTACTATGCCGTTGTGGCTACCTTGGCGAGGGCATATCTCTACATGAACGACTATGAGAATGCCCGCCGTTGCGCCACTGAGGTCATCAATAGCGGCAAATTCTCGTGGACAAAAGTAGAGAACATTGCAACAGCCTCCGATGCAGAACGCGACCGCACTTTTACTCCTGAGCAAATATTTGCATTGCAGATGGACAATCTAAAATCATATGTCAATTCTTACGTATATGGCAAATATACCGTTCTTCTGACAATTAGCAGTTATTGGCTGGCGAACATCTACCCGTCATCCACTCATGCTACCGATTGGAGGTATATTTACTTCATTACGAACAAGGACGTGGACTCATATGGCAGGAACTATACTTCCACAAAGCTGTGGCAGGAAGGCATGAACGAGAAGTATGTGAAGCGCATGCCAATGATTCGCCTTTCTGAGATGTATCTTATACTGGCTGAGTGCGACATCCCTAATGCGGCCCAACAGCTTAATGTCATAAGGGAACACCGTGGTGTGACCAGCGAGGTGAAACTTAATAGCGAGGCGGAACTTGACGATGAGATTACCCGCGAATACTATCGTGAGTTCTACAACGAAGGACAAATGTTCTATCACTATAAACGAAAAGATGCGAATATGATGTTTGGTGGATGGAACTTCAGCAAGGTTTCGTTCAACAAAGAGAAATACGTGCTACCAATGCCATCTGAGGAAATAGAATTTGGCAACAGAAATCAAGAAGATAAAGAACAAGAACAATAAACGGCATCATTATGAAAATATCAAGAAATATCCTTTATGCAATCATTGGACTGGGGTTATACTCTGCCGCAGGTTGCTCCAATGACCCTTATCTGTATAAGGCTCCAGTAGATGCTATCTGGCTGTCAGGCGATGCAAGCCAGAATGCGACTTCTCAATATGTTGAATATTCTTTCAAATCTGACGGAAACGATGGCGATTATTACATACTTAACCTTGTTGTCAATGTTGTGGGTAATGCCAGCGACAAAGACCGCAGGTTTAATCTTGACATAGTGGAGGAGGAGACCAACGTATCGTCAAGTTGCTATGAACTGGGAGAAACAGTTGTTCCGGCAGGTGCTATTAGCGTTAAGATACCAGTAAAGGTAAAACACTATATAAGCGATGTTGACCTGACAAAAGAATTTGCGAAACTTACATTCTGTGTAAAAAGCACAGAAGATCTTGCTGCTGGCATCGTTGAACGGAACAAATATACACTGAAATGGTGTGACTATTTCTTAAAGCCTTCCTCATGGTCGCGCACGATAGATTATTATATTGGACCATTTACTCAGGCCCGATACAAGTTCATTATGGACTTTACAGGCGTAACAACGTTCAACGACGATGACTACAACTGGGTGCTTGGATTCCAGGCCCAGCTGACCCATCTCCTCAATAAGTATAATGATGACCCTGCCAATGCTGACCGTCCTGAGGGCTGGCCCTACAAGAATGACGACGGCTCTCCACTGGCTTTTGGTCCTAATCTGAAAAACTAAAAACATGAAGTATGAAAAAGAAATTTATATTCTCGTTTATAGCAACAGCATGTTGTTTCCTCTCATCTTGTTATGAGGACGAAGGCAATTATGCATATAGTGAACTTCCGAGATTTGAAGTTGACTCGACATTGGTTAAGAAAGCTATTTCAATAACACAATTTGAAAGGTTGCAGATACCGTCCAATCTCGTTTATGGTGGAAACAAGGCTGACCTTGATTTCTCTTGGTCGGTATATCGCTATGACCCTTCGGCTTACGGCGAGAACGTTGCCGACACCATTGCGACAACTGAGAATTTTGACCAGGAGATAACATTGCAGCCAAATAAATATACCCTTGAGTTCAGCGCAACAAACCGCAACAATGGGCTCAAAAGCAAGATGCGTTATGTCTTGACTGTAGAGAGTTATTCTGGAGCAGGACTTATGGTGTTCTATTCCAAAGGAGACCATTGTGACGTTGACATCGTAAAGACAAAAACGCTTATTGGCTCCTACAGCCAGTCAAGTGTCAAGCGCAATTTCTATACATTTATCAGTGGCAATCCGAAACTTACAGGCAATCCCATCGCCATAAGTTGTAAGAGCGACTATTTGGTACTTGTCACCGACAAGGGGGCGGTCAACACATCGGCAAACGATTTTTCTGTCATCAGGAATTTCGACGATTTGTTCTGGAATGCTCCTTCGGTAAGGAAACCACAGGGTTTTAACACTATATATTCTTATGAAGGACATTTGTTGGTTAACGATGGCGGTGTTTATAGCCTTCTTCCCAGTCACATACAGCCTGTTTATCGGGATGCTTTAGCTATGGTGGATGATGAATATTACGCATCACCTTATACGGGCTATATTTTTGGTATGGGTATTATGGCATACGATGAACTTAAGTCACGTTTCATTGCATGCGACCTTTGGTCGGGGCAGTTTAAACAAGCTTCCAATGGACAGTTAAGAGATCTTGGCATGACACAACTGGGACTAATGCGAGGAATAACCATGGCAGGAGGCGTCAACTACCTCTACTCGTTTATGAAGGAAAAGGCCGATGACAGCAAGCGTCATCTGCTTCTGATTAGTGCAGGAAGGACGGAAACAAATCTTAGTTTGGTCAACGATTTTGACATATCGAACCTACCAGAGATACAGTCTGCGCAGAACTATGCAGTAAGCGAGTTGTCTCCTGTATTCTATTACAGCACGCAACGTAGCATATATTTATGTCCGTTCAGTATTGACCAAAAGACGGTGGCAAAACCAGATGCTCCGGAATGGACATCTCCTGATGGTGAGGATATCACCCACATGTGGCTTTTCAACATTAGTGGAATTGACCTTCCTGAAAGTGCCTCACACAAATATATGCTGGTATCAACTTATGATGGCGCTCAAGGCCGACTTTATATTCTGAAGACCGACATGGCAACAGGCAGGATAACCTCCGAGCCTATAGAGGTGTTTGACGGTTTCGGAAAGATAGGTGGTGTTGATTTCAAGGACAAATAAATATTAATAAAGAATGAGAACAAGAGTTTTGATTATTTGCATTCTTGCAATGCTTGCGAACATATCATTTGCTTCATCATTTAAGGTAACTGCCACGGTAAAGGGATTGCCAGATGGCACTGTGCTGCAGCTCTTGCCATTGTCACATGGCAAGGCTGCACCGCTTGCCGAGGTAAAAGTCAGCGGTGAAGAGTGTGTCTTCAAGGGAAGTTTGAATGTCGATGTGCCATTGTGCGTCCACATCCAGGTGAAAGACGCATTTGGCAGAAAAACATTCATGATTGACAATGATGGTGACATACGACTTACATGCACTTTCTCCCAACTCGGCGAGAATAAAGGCAAGGTTGTTTATTCCATAACAGATTTTGTAGTCTGTGGTTCGCCTATGACGGAGAAGTATAACCAACTGAAAGGCGAAATTGAAAGATACAGACAGGATTTTCATGATTTCCGCGATTTGCTTGGCAAACGATACCCTCAACTGACCAATGCCCTTAAATCAGGGAAGAATAGGGCTGAAATCGATTCTGTGAGGAGGCATTATGCCACAGACTATAGGAATTACGCATATATGGACAGCATAAGCTATTCCAAAATGAACATTTCTGCGATTTGTGAAATGTTACGCCATGGCGACAGCTTTTGGGGACCGCTGCTGATGCTTGACACTTGGTGGTATTTCACTCCGCGTGAGCGTCCGGTCTATGAATCGTTCACGCAAGAGGCAAAAGACAGCTATTATGGCAGAATGGTGAAAGAGGAGCTGTATGCAGGAGGCAAACAGGGAGAAAAGGCAAAGTCGTTCTCAATAAAGGACGAGAAAGGCAAAACCCACACTCTCGAGTCGCTGTCAAAGGGGAAGAAGTATATACTACTTGACTTTTGGGCAAGCTGGTGCGGGCCGTGCCGTCGTGAGATACCGAACGTGAAGAAACAATATGAGCTATATAAGTCGAAGGGATTCGAAGTTGTCAGTATCAGCATCGACAAAAAGAAGAGCGACTGGCAGAAGGCTCTTAATGACGAACAGCTCGAATGGCCAAACTTCCTCGACGACGGTAGCGTGGCAGACCTCTATCACGTAAAGAGTATTCCTGCCATGTATCTTCTTTCGGCAGACGGCACCCTCATTGCCACCGACATGGAAGCTCGTGGCGAGGCACTTGCAAAAAAACTCTCTCAATTGTTCAAAGAATAATTTTTTCATAGTAGCCATGAAATAATACACAACCAACTCAGGTAAGGAATATATGTTCCCCAAACGCCGTTCCCTAATTCCATTTTAGGAAAGAGGAACGGCGTCTTCATTAATAATTGTTACTTTTCAGTGCCTGTGTACATAAAAAATACAGCTAAACTAACTTTGGCTCCTTGCTGAGCCTCTTCTTTATATAATATCAAAACAATGAACAAAAAAAAATTACCGCAGGGCTGGAGCCACAGGCTTCGCCTTGCAAAGAAGACGTGTGCCGTATTGCAGCATGCAACGACGGCAGAGTGACTAACTATGAGACAGAGGCAGAGGTTTTCTTTGTCGAGCTGCTCCAAAAAATGCGCCAAAGCTATGGCGAGAGCGTCAGACAGAAGCTGATGGAACACGACGGCGAGGAGTTTGACGTGGAAGAGGAGAAACGTATGCTTCACGACATGATGCTGTCAACGGAAATCTTGAAGGTGAGAGAGCTCTACGCACATGACGACTGCGCTTTCGTCCATGTCGCCTTGACGCTCGGCGACGTGGTGGCGGCATTTAAGTTGACCATCACCTACGAGGTGAGGAAGAAGCGCATTGAGGCTTGTTCTCGCCACGAGAGCGTTAGCCTCTGCAAGGCCGCTTCATATAACGAGCGCGACCGCCGCTTCGCCTACGCCGTGAACAACGTGAAAAAGGAAGGGCTGATAAAGTTCGGCTACGACTGGACGTGGATTGAGCTTTACTGCGAAGGTGCCATTGTGGATGCCAATTTCTCTACGCCAGCCTCGTTTCTCGACTATCTTTCGGTGCTCGGCATCGACTCGCTGCCCGACAGGACAACATTGGCGAAGAAGGTGGATGTGGTGAGAGGTGAATATCCGAATTGGACGTTCAGCGACTCAAAAAACGCATCGGAGACGATGAGGAGAAAACGTGTCGTAGGGCGGTTTATTTTCCACTACAACAATTTTTTGAGACAATAATTTGGATATTTGACCGTAATGTAGTATTTTTGCAGACGGGTTTTGAACGCTCGGCAAGTGTGTCGGCGTGACGAGAGACCCGCTATTCTTAAGATTGACATCAAAAGGTGTTATCCTGTTATCGAAATGTGGCAATTTCAAAATAACAAGCATGGATGACAACGATTGGTGTTCATGACTGGGATTATTGTACCCTTTTTGCTTGAAGGGCATGATATAATCTCCCAGGGCGTGAACTGTCGTTGTTATATGCTTTAGGCGCAGCCACATGCCTGATAACAGTAATGACGATTTGCTTCACGCCTTTTTTGTGTCTTTTTTCGCCGTTTTTTTGTTTTCGAATTCCTTTTTTCGGCAAATATTCACTCAAACGTTCACTCAAACATTCCCAAATGTTCCCAAACGTTCACGCTGACAATTTTGCTATTGCCAGCCTCATTTTCTTGCCTTAACTTTGCCTCAGAAAACAAAAAGCAATAATTTCTAAAAGGTAAGAATATGAAAATAGAACTAATGAAAATCTCGGTTCGTGGCTTGGAGCTGCTGAACTTGAAGTTTAAGACGAGGAAGCACAATGTTTGTGGCTACAACGACTACTTGGGCGACTTGACCGCCAAGTTGTGTTGGAACGAAGGGAATAGCGATGAGACTCTTTTCAGTTTCAGTCCTTGCACTTCGGCGTTGTGTGTGAAACTGAGAAAACGCTATGTGACGCTGGTCGTTGAGCTTAGCACGGAGCTTACAAAAGGCTCGTTCGACATCGGGCTGCACTGGAACTTGATGCAGGACGACGACAGACTGAACATAAATTAACATGGCGATATGGAAACAGTGAAAGTGAAACTTGAGGATTTTATGCCTCTGCTGATGTTTAGGCTCGGCTTCGAGCATGTGAAGAGCGTGGTTGGCATAACAGAGGGCAGCATAACCAGCGTTGGGTTGGAAATTGATGACTCTTTCCACATAAGTCACTACGACATGGAATGGCTGCAATCAATGTCGATGTCTCTCGATGTTATCCATATGGCGAACTATAATTACGCCTCTGTGAATTTCGAAGGTGGCTATACGGTCAACCGTCAGAAAAAAGAGATGAACATTCCATTTAACATTTATGAGGAAATAGTAAAGGGGTTCGTTGGCAGGGCATTTCATTTGTGTGTTGGAAACATAAATGCCGAGAAAGCGGATGAGAAGAGCAATGAGGTGGCTTGCTTTGAGATTAAGAAATTTGATTTTTCAAATTTTGAATTTGACAAGCGAACACTTGTTTTCCTCACTAAGCATGGCTACACTTTGAGAAGTTGGGACAATAGAGGAAGATTGGTTTTCATTATAAGAAAGGAATTGTGATTTATAAATAGTTTTGTTTTTAAAGTTAATTCTCCTCTCTCCGTCGTGAGACGCATAGGGAGGCTTTTGAAAATTTAATTTTATACGCTCATTTTTTCATAATTTTTAAATTTAAATTCTCCTCTCTCCGTCGTGAGACGCATAGAGAGGTTTTCAACGAAACGAGACGAGCGAGGCGTATTCCTCGCAACTATATATAATTAAAAATTAAAAGTTATGCAAGTAATAGCAAAAATTGAGAAGTGGGTTCAGCAACCCGACGTTCAGACACAGAACGGAATGACGAGCAAGGCACAGGTCGTGCTCCGTTGCCCAGGCGGCAGAAATGCCGAGGGATTTGTTGGCACTGCCTTCGGTGCAGTGGCTGGTCAGCCATTGGCAGAGGGAACAATCGTAGTTGCCGACGTGAAGTTTTTCACCCATGAGTATGAAGGCAAGATGTTCCAAGACGTTAGCATTTTTGACCTCATGCCGCTGAAATAGTATTTCGAGGAGAGAGGAGTGAGGAGAGAGGAGTGAGAATAGTTAAGAGCATGGATTTGAGGGATGTTGAGACATCTGCGCAGTGCAGTAATCTCACTCCTCACTCCACACTCCTCACTCCACATTAAAACACTCACCACTAAAATTTTCCATCTATGAAAAAAGGAAACAAAAACCGCCAGACGGTTGTGACAACAATCGTGGGCAAAGCAGAGATTTATGAAGACAAGAGCTTCCAGTTTAAACCCGAAAACGACACCTTGGTGAAGGTGCAGGGCTTCCGCCGCCGCGGTGTGGCGACGATGCTCCCCAACGGTCATCTCGGATTCCTTGCAACGCCAAGCAAGAAATCGACCACGGAGAAGATTCGCCGCTCGCTGCACGGCACACTGTCGCAGAACGAAGAGAACTACTATCTCTACATCCGCATCGACAAGACGGAAAGCACCGACTTCAAGAAGCTGATAGCGAAGGAGGTGAAGGAGCTTCTTGCATAGTCGCTTCGCTAAAGGTCGCTACGCGATAAAGCTTCGCTAAAGGTCGCTTCGCGATAAAGCTTCGCTAAAGAGTAAAAGCACTGCGTGCTTAAAGAAGCCAGTCG
>CAMAGM010000067.1 GCA_945833995.1 uncultured Prevotella sp. | reverse complement strand
TCTGGTTGAAGTAGCTTATTGAAAACGAGTGTCCCAATGGATATCCTATCAAACCGTATTTGTCCATGTCGTGTATATCTTTTTTGTTATTGTCATTTTGTTGCCATGTAGAGAGTGCATATTCCGAACGTCATGCGTCGGAAAGTTGTCTCTGCGAATCCCGCACGCTGCAGTATTGTCATCATCTTCTCGCCTTGTGGGAAAGCCTCGATGGTGGCGGTGAGGTAGGAGTAGGCCTTGTCGTTCTTCGATATGACCTTGCCCCATAGTGGCAGCACGGTGTGGGAGTAGATTCTAAACAGTGTCTTCATGGGATTTCTTGTCGGTTGGGTAAGCTCTATCACACATAGGTGACCGCCTGGCTTCAGCACTCGGCACATCTCGGCAAGTCCCTTGTCAAGGTTGGGGAAGTTGCGTATGCCGAAAGCTGCCGTCACGGCGTCGAAGGTGTTGTCGTCGAACGTGAGGCTCATGCAGTCTTCCTTCTTGAAGGATATGGTGTCGGCAAGCCCTTCTTGTTCCACCTTCTGTCGCCCTATGCTCATCATTCCCTCTGAGATGTCGGCACCGACAAGTTTTTGCGGACACAACATCTTTGCCGCGAGAATGGCGAAGTCGCCCGTTCCCGTAGCCACGTCGAGTATGGTTTGAGGCTTGTGCTTTGCCAGTGACTGAATGGCAGTGAGCCTCCAACCCTTGTCGATGTTCCACGATAGCCGATGGTTCAATTGGTCGTAGGTGGGGGCAATGCTGTCAAACATTTCCTCAACCTGCTTACCCTTGTCGCCTTTGCTGTCGTAGGGCTTTATTTTCTCTTGTTCGTACATAATATTGCAATATCAGCCGCAAAGGTAGTAAAAGTTGCGGGAATTACAAAATTATTTCCGACTTTTATTTGTTTTAGGGGCTAAGTTTTCTAACTTAGGCTATTGAAAAAAGCGCGGTTCACTTGCTTTTTTCCAATGAACTGCGCTTTGTACGTTTGTAGCTTCGGTATTCGTCGAGCGGAATCTCAATGTCTGATTCCTCAAGTTCCGATGCCTGCGGAAGCTGGAATTTCAGGTATTTTATGTTCAGCCCACGCTCTATCCATTGCGACTCATAGTAGGTCTGTATGCACAGAATCCTGCCTGTCTCCTCGTCTATTCCCTCGGTGTGGTAGAGGTCGTCGGTCTTGAAGATGAGTGGCAGCTTGTTGTGCTCCACCATCAGCGACGTGTAGGTGAAGAGGAAGTTGCTGTCGGTCTTCAGATGTATGATGCCTCCGTCGATGAGGAAATGCCTGTAGCGTTCGAGGAAGAAAGTGCTCGTAAGTCGCTTGTGCACGTTTTTCATCTGTGGGTCGCTAAACGTGAGCCATATTTCCTGCACCTCGCCAGCGGCGAAGAAGCGGTCGATAATCTCGATGTTGGTTCTCAGGAAAGCCACGTTTGTAAGGTTTTCCTCAAGTGCCTGCTTCGCTCCGGCGTGCATTCTCGCTCCCTTTATATCCACTCCAATGAAGTTCACGTCAGGGAACAGTTTGGCAAGCCCAACCGTGTATTCGCCCTTGCCACATCCGAGTTCGAGCACGATAGGGTTGTCGTTGTGGAAATAGTCGCTTCGCCATGCTCCTTGCAGGGCGAAGGGTTCTTCGGTCATTGCTGAATAGGGAAACTGGAAGACATTGCTAAACGTCTCCATCTCAGCAAATTTCTGCAGTTTTCCTTTAGACATAGTTTTTTTCTTTAGGAGTAAGGGAGTTAAGGAGTCAAGGGAGTTAACTCCTTAACTCCTTAATTCCCAAACTTCTGGATGTCATTAACTCCAGAAAATACTCCTTATGCATTTATTTTCCTGCCAGAGGTGATGCCTGGGTGTAGGTGCGTGCTCCCAGCTCCTTGTCGAGCATGTAGAGTCCGTAACCGTTGTCCTTGATCATCTTGATGTTGTCGATGTAGCCCTGGGCAGTCTCCTCTTCCTCAACCTGCTCGTCGATGAACCACTTCAGCATGCTTGTGGTGGCATAGTCGTTCTCGGCTACGCTCAGTGCGTAGAGGTTGTTGATGAGGCCTGTAACCTTCTGCTCGTGAGCCAGTGTGCTCTCAAACACGTCGAGGATGTTCTTCCACTCTGTTGGAACGGCGTCAATAGGCTTCAGGTCAACCTTTCCGGCGCGAGAGATAACATAGTTGAACATGATCTTGGCGTGGTCCTGCTCCTCCTGGAACTGTACCTCAAACCACTTGCCCATGCCAGGGTTGCCGTTAGCGTGGCACCATGCTGCCATTGACAGATAAAGATAAGCCGACCAAAGCTCGGCGTTGATCTGGGCGTTGATAGCCTCTTCTACTTTTTTGTTTAACATAGCCGTAAGTTTTTTTATTATTAAAAGTCTTTAATTCTTTAATACTTTAATTCTTTAATTTCGTAATCGAATGTCATTCGATTACGACAGTAGTCCATCCATGCTTGTCCTCCTCAGTTCCGTATTGGATGCCACGCAGGTGGTTGTAGAGTTTCTCACTCATTGGT
This sequence comes from uncultured Prevotella sp., assembly GCA_945833995.1. GTDB lineage: Bacteria > Bacteroidota > Bacteroidia > Bacteroidales > Bacteroidaceae > Prevotella. Next base: position 12,586 of record CAMAGM010000067.1, on the reverse strand, counting down.
CCCGGCTTGTCGCCGAATACGTAGCTCTTGCCTGTCTCCACGTCGTCGATGCGTGAGATTGGCGAGATTACGGCTGCCGTGCCGCAAGCTCCAGCCTCCTCGAATGTCTCAAGTTCCTCTTCAGGAATGTGACGCTGCTCAACCTTCATTCCAAGGTCCTCGGCAAGCTGCATCAGCGACTTGTTGGTGATAGATGGCAGAATGCTCGTCGATTTCGGTGTGACGTAGGTGTTGTTCTTGATACCGAAGAAGTTGGCTGCGCCAGCCTCGTCGATATATTTCTTCTCCTTGGCGTCGAGGTAGAACTCACAGGCGTAGCCCAGGTCGTGGGCTTTCTTGTTGGCAAGCAGCGATGCCGCATAGTTGCCACCAACCTTATATATTCCGGTGCCAAGTGGAGCCGAGCGGTCGTGGTCGCGGATGATGACGTATGGGTTTGCAAAGAAACCTCCCTTGAAGTATGGACCTACTGGAGTGACGAAAATCAGGAACAGGTATTCGTTGGCAGGGTGAACTCCCACCTGTGCGCCAGTGCCTACGAGCAGCGGACGAATGTAGAGTGTAGCGCCACTCTCGTAAGTAGGAATCCATTCCTGGTTGAGTCTAACCACTTTCTTGACCATTTCCTCAAACAGTTCCGTTGGCAATTCTGGCATGAGTATTCCGCGGCAGGTGCTCTGCAGGCGCTTTGCGTTCTCGTCCATGCGGAACACGCGCACCTTGCCGTCAGGACAGCGATAGGCTTTCAGACCCTCGAAAGCCTCCTGGCCGTAGTGTAGGCAGGTCGCTGCCATGTGCATGTTGATGTACTCGTCGGAGCAAACTTCAATCTCGCCCCATTTGCCGTCGCGATAGTAGCAACGAACGTTGTAATCAGTCTTTCTGTAACCGAAAGAGAGATTTGCCCAATCCAAATCTTTCATATTCTGTATTATTTTATGTTTCTACGCTAAATTGTTGCAAAAGTACGAAGAATAATTCTAATATCCAACAATTTCACACTTTTTTTTATTCTTCGGACTTCGATAACACTTTCTTTACCTCTTTGTCTGCCTTCGACAGCTTGTCTTTGCAGAGCTTTATTAGCGTTTGGGCACGCTTCAGTTCTGTACTCAGCGAGTCGATGTCCAACTCGTTGTTCTCCATTCGCCTTACGATGCTCTCAAGCTCCTTCACGGCGTCCTCATATTTTATTGTCTTTTCCATAAGCGGATATTTCACTCTTAATTCTTAATTCACCACCGAAGTTATCGTTCCTTTCTCCAGTCGCGTCTCAATCTTGTCTCCTGCCTTCACTTGCTTTGGGTCGCGCAGTGCCTTTCCGCCAACCAAGGTTATGCTGTAGCCGCGGCGAAGCAGCAGTTGTGGGTCGAGGTTTTTGGTGCGTCCCTCAAGCAGTTCGAGGCGGTGTCGCTCGACCATCAGAACGTGCTCTACAGTTGACGAAATTTTGTTCTCCAACTGACCAACAATATTTCCACAGTTGGAAAGACGCATTTCGGCAAGTCTGAACAGTCGTTCACGCAGTATGTCCAAACGCGCCTCGTGCCTGTCCCTCACGGTGGCGAAAAGTGCTGGTATGCGTTCCGCCAGTCTTCCTATCCTTAGCTTCTCCACCTCCATTTTTCTCGATGTGAGGTTGGCAATGCGTTGCCTTGCGTCGTCAATCCTTCTCTCCACAGCGTGCAGGTTGTCGATGAGCAGTGCCGCCGCAGCCGTTGGCGTCTTCACCCTTGTGTGCGACACCATGTCGAGAATGCACTCGTCGCGGTCGTGACCAATGCCAGTGATTATCGGCAGCGGGAAGTTTGCCACGTTCTCCGCCAGTTCCAAGGCATCGAATCCCGACATGTCGCTCGTGGCTCCACCACCTCTTATTATAACCACGCAGTCGAAGTCGTCGCAGCGGTCGTTGATGGCGTTAAGTGCCTTAATGATGCTCCTCTCAACGTCCTCGCCCTGCATGGTGGCGGTAAACAGCTCTGCCTCAAAGTAGTAGCCGTAGGAGTTGCCGTAGAGTTGGTTGGCAAAGTCGCCATAGCCGGCGGCTGTCTTGCTCGAAATCACGGCAATGCGTTGTGCGAACAGTGGCAGGTCGAGTTGCTTGTTCAGGTCGAACACGCCTTCCTCCTTCAGCCGTTTTATTATCTCCTGTCTTCGGCGTGCCATGTCGCCGAGGGTGTAGTTAGGGTCGATGTCGGAGATTATCCACGAGAAGCCGTATGCCTCATGGAACTGTGCATGCACCTCTATCAGCACCTTCATGCCCGCCCTTAGCTGTTGTCCTGTGGTGTGCTCGAAATATGGCTTCACCATTCCCCAAGTCTGTCGCCAGCAGCGTGCCGATGCCTTGGCTATGGGTGTGTTGTATCTCTTGTCTTTCTCTATCAGTTCCAGATAGCAGTGCCCTCCATTCTCCCTAAGTTCCGAAATCTCAGCCTCCACCCAATACGACCTTGGCAGACCAATCTCTATGGTCTGTCTCACAAGGTTGTTGAGTTCGTATAGCGTTATTGTTTTCATTGTTCTAACTTAATTGAGGAGTGTGGAGTGAGGAGTGTGGAGTGAGATTACTGAACTGCGCAGTTTTATCTCAAATTAATGCTTTCGCTATTCTCACTCCTCACTCCTCAGTCCACACTCCTCTCTCCAAAAGCCTTCCCAAAATCCGGCACCCCATATCCATATACGTTGTCGGGATGGGCATAGTTGTCGCCGCATCGGCGCACTATGTCGATTATCTCCAATGCCGTCTTCTCAGGCATGGCTTGCCAGAGACAGGCTATTAGGCCGCAGACGAGTGGGGTGGAGAACGATGTTCCCATGTCCTCTATGATGGTGCCCCTCGCCGAGATCAGCGTGGTGGGGCTGCCTATTGCCATTAGGTCGGGCTTTATCCTTCCGTCCTGCGTTGGGCCAACTCCGCTGAAAGGGGCGTTGGTCAGTTCGGCGGTCAGTGCGCCGACTGTTATTATGTCCTCTGCGTCGGCAGGGAACGTTATCTTCTTCCATGGTCCCATGCCATAGTTTCCGGCACTGTTTACGAGCACCATCCCTTTCCTTGCCAGCATCGAGGCAGTGCGTGATATTAGTGTCGTCCTTCCGTCCATCTCCCAGTATTTGTGGTCGCCTATGTGGTTGTCATATTCGTTGTAGCCCAAACTGCTGCTTATCATATCCACGCCCACCGAGTCGGCAAACTCCGCAGCCATTGCCCAGTAGTCTTCCTCCACGGGCTGCTCCGTCTGCTGGTCCTCACATCTCAGTAGCCAATAAGAGGCTTCCGGGGCACTGCCTATATACACCGTCGGGGCGTTGGCTCCAAGGGCTGACAGCACTTTCGTGCCGTGGTCGGTCTCGTTGAAGATGTCCCTTGAGCGGGGGAACACGAAGTCGGCGCTTCCCTCCACCTTCACGTTCTTGAAAGCGTTGAGCCTGTCAACGTTGGCAAAACCTCCGTCGAGAATGGCAATGGTCATTCCCTGTCCGCGGAATCCCCTCTCGTGCATCTTGTCGCCCTTCATCAGCGACAGCTGTATGTGTGCCGAGCCGTGGGTCACGGTTTTCAGCGTGTCCCACTGGTTGAACTTGTCCATTATCTTCTTCCGCTTTATCGTAGGTGTGATGGAGTCGGGAGAGGTCCACACCCGTTGGCAGTCTTTCACGAAACTCAGTCGGCGGATGTCCTTCACCGCGCCAGTGTCTGTCATGTTCACCACCACGGTGTTGTTCCACTTGCTTGTCCCAACGAGCACTATCTCGTCGGTCTTTGCAAGTATCGTCCTCACATAGTTCCGCGTCACTGGCAAGTCGGTTGAGTCTATGCCAATCCCTTGCCTCTTACGCCGCTCAATGGCTTTTGCAGAGAGAAACTGTCTCGGTTTCTCTATTGAATAGCCGCAGCCCTTCTTGTCGGCGAGCGTTATGCGGAACGTATGGCTCTTCTTTCCAGGATATTTCACTCTTGGAGAATTGCCCTGCGTGGCAGCCATTGCCAATGCCGCAACGAGGACGAGACAGTATATTGTTACAATTCGTTTCATTCGTTTTTGGAAAAACGATGCAAAGTTAAGGCATTATTTTCAAAACACCAAAACAATTGCATTATTTTCTTTCGGTGGACAAGAAAAAAGCCCAATCTCACGACTGGGCAATTTCTACAATAAACTTATATAATAATACACGTACGGTCCGCATATTGCAACGCAATGCGAACACTCCAATGGTGCTGATAGTCAATGCCAACGTCCACATTCCTGTGCGACATCGGTCTATGTATGCTTTGGGGCGCTTTCCTATCCTTACACCGAGGATGTTCAGCTATTGTCTCTCCTTGAGGCAGGTCTTCTGACTTCGTTCCGTCGAATGTTCCTTCCCGCCATGCCGACACCTTATTAATAATAAGGCGCGCTTTTGGCAGTGGATTTGCTACATTCGAACGATAAAGGAACTTACAGCTGCGGGACAGTTGGGGAGTCACACCCCATTCCCTTTTAATCGCTGTTATGCGAACCTCAATTTTCGTGCGGCAAAGATACGAAGAAAAAAGTAAACCACAAAAGGAATTTCAGTGAAAAATCATAATAAACCGTAAAAAACCACAAGCCATTTGGATATTCGTTGAATAATGCCTACTTTTGCACAAACTTTGAACTATATGAGAAAACACATATTGACTTTCATACTGGCATTGGCAGCATCCTTGGCAGCTGCACAGGAAGACAATAGGCTGACCGTGGCGGAGTACGACGACACGCCAGCCAATCCGTCGTCGCCATTGGCGGCACCCATGCCACCGATGGAGTTATCCACAACCCTCGACAGCCTCCATCTGCCCGACCTCGACGACCGCGGACGAGTCCTGTCCGCAGCTTTCTATCCCTATTATTTCGGCGGCACATGGAGCAACTGGCGGCTTCACGAGGGCTTGAACCTAAGTCTCGGAGCCTCCGTTTTCTCGCAGTTTGGCAAGCATGCCTACGGTGGCGTAGGCTTCGCCCAAAACCTCTCAGCTCAGTATGCCACCGCCCTGTCCCCACGTCTCTCCATTGCCGTTGGAGGCTATCTCAACAACATGTATTGGGCAAGCTCCGCCTACCGCGACGCAGGATTGACCGCCGTCCTCGGCTACAAGCTCGACGACCACTGGGAAGGCTACGTCTATGGTCAGAAGTCCATTATGACCAACGTCCCAATTCCCCTCTACCTCCAAGACCTCAACGAGATGGGCGACCGCATAGGAGCCGCCGTCCGCTACAACATCACCCCCAACTTCAGCGTACAAATGTCCGTTGAGAGCCGAAACCATCCCTATCGCTAATGCATTACATTAGCAGAGAATAGGCGTTGTCGGATGGCTTTCCAGTTGCCAATTTTATGCCGAAAAATTATTTTCTTCTCTTTTTTTGCGAAAATGTTTGGTTGTTTCTGTTTTATTGGTTAAATTTGCGCAATGAAAAATTATTGGGAATAATTTGCGTGGCAGATGGTGTGACCTGAAAAGACGCAGAAGGAATAGAAACTTTAACAATATTATAATTTAGAAAATTATGGATAAGAAAAGGGTTTTAGCATACGTCGTGGCTGTGATTAGTGAGTTCGCACTGGCACATCAGATTTCTAATCAAGATGCGTTCCGCTATCTTGACCGCTATCATGGTATAAATTTCTTAGAACGTCATTATGATGTTGAGCATACCCTTTCTTTTGATGATGTTGTAGAAGATTTAACTCATTATTGCCATAGAATGGGAGGTGAATTGTTATGATACTTTATCACGGCTCGAATATTGATATCGAGAAGATTGACTTGACTTAATCTAAAGTCGGCAAAGACTTTGGTGTTGGTTTCTATCTCACACCAGATGCCTTGGTTGCAGAGAAACAGGCAAAGCGTCGCGCTGATATAGATGGCGGGATACCTATTGTTAATAAATATATTTTTAATGAATGTGCTCTTGATGGATTAAAAGTCAAAAAGTTTGATGGGTATTCTCTATCTTGGGCAGAGTTTGTCATGAATAATCGGGCTAATCATACTCGTGAGCAGTTCCATGATTTCGATATTGTAATAGGTCCTATTGCAGATGATGAAATAGGTATGCAGTTACGTAAAATAAAATCAGGACGTATATCGATTGAGGAGTTTATGGAAGCCATTAAATACAAACGCATTACCATCCAGTATTTCTTTTCCACAGAAGATTCACTTAATACGCTTTACAAATATGAATGACGAATTATTTACACTTGAAGATGTCACATCCCAGATGGCTTTGTGGTTGATGGAAGAACAGAACATGTCAATGCAACAGGCACTTAGTGCAATTTTTAATAGCCGAACATACGAATTGCTTCAAGATACATCTACGGGATTATTGTCACAAAGTGATGCCTATATCTATGACACTCTTTTAAGAGAATTGTCTTAACCGACATAATTTCCTGTTTTTATTGGATTAATTATTCTCCCAAACGGGTTGAAGCCACAATTTTATGAGACTATATTTGCTAAGTGTTAAACGTTAACTATTTTATTGTTAATCAAAATAGTCGTTTTCCTGCTATTTTGCCTCTCTGCATCCTTCGAGATGGTCTCGTGATGCCTTCGAGACGATAACGAGATGTTCCTATTCTTCTTTATGCTGCAATCGCAACGTCTGTAATTGCAAATATGCAAATATGTACCCGCTCCTCGCCTAAACGACAACCTAAACTCAACAACTAAACATTCGTTGTTAGTTTGTGTCAAAGTCAAAGTGTCAAAGTAGAATGAACAGGGGACAGACACCGTTCATGCACAGTATTCATTTGATTTAAACCTCCGTGAAGGTCAGTTGGCGGAAAGCGTTCCGTGGCTGGCCTTCCTTTTTTGTTGCATCTATTTGAGGCACGAGTAAACTGCGGCAACGGCTGGGGGTGTGGGCGTCTCGCCCGCACCTCGCCTTTGTGGTGATATTAAGGTATTTTGCTGGGTAGTGCGCAAGGTGCGGGCGAGACGCCCGCACCCCCAGCTGTTGCCGCTCGATATTCTAGTAGAGTCAACGAGAATTAAAAATAACAAATTTACTTGTCATCCTGAATTATGAATAAGACGATAAGTAGTCAACCTAAATAGTTAAACTACAATGTGTCTATTGATAAACAAACTGCGATAATCAAGAGAGAGGTGGGGCTTTGAGTTTACCGGGGATGCGGGCTTATTGCCAGCATCCCCGGTCATGTGTAGGTAATCCCACTCTCCTCCCCAGAAATGGGGTGGGGTAGGGTTATGTTAATTCCTGACTCTCACCACAGCCTTGCCGTTGCGCTTCTCAATATACAGCTGGCGTTTGTCGTTGGGAGCGGTGATGCGCTGTCCGTTGAGGTTGTAGTACTCGGCTGGGCCGTCGTTGTCGGTAGAGATGGAGGTCACGGAGGTGCCGTTGCGCTTCACCAGCAGCTTCAGTTTCTCATCCTTCTGCGTCGAGCCTTCAAATATGATTATGGCGTTCAGCGAAAGCGTGTCAACGTCGTTCTCAAACACATAGTGGCTCAGAATCTTCTCAAGGTCTATCTCCACCTCCTTCTCTAAATACACATGCTCCTCGGCAAACTTGCTGTCAGCCACTATAAGCGAGTCGGTGTAGGTGGAGTCCTTCTCCTCCACGTCGTCCTTAAACCTTGCTTTCAGCTCGGTGAAGAAGCGCACGGTGGGCAGCTGCTCGTCATCCACGGCATTGATGTATGGATAGCCGTAGTCCATCTTGAAGCTCACCTTAGCCTTCTTGTCCTCACCCTGCACGTAGAGTTCCTTGTCGAGTTTCATCTCGGCGCGCAGCGTGTCTTTCACCGTCACATTCATGATGCGTTCGATGTTGTTCCAGTCGCAGCTCATGCTGACGAACCACTCTCCTGGGCCAAGTTCCCTAAGCAGTCCGAAACCGTCGTAAGCCACGGTGTCGATGCACGCTACAAGCGGCTTTTCCCTGTCGAGCAGCGAGAAGGTCTTCTCCCTCTCGTCTAACACGTGCTTCTGGTTGTCCTTGTCAACGGAGATGAGTTGAAACTTCACCTTGTTCTCTGCCTTCAGCGTGTCCTGACTGTAAGGATAGCCTGTGTTGAAGATGTAGAGCATCGACAGCGAGTCAACATCACCCACTTTGCAACTCGTGATTCCGGTCTTTCGCATGTTAGGCACGTCACGAATCACCACCTCCTCGTTCTTGTCGATGTTCATCCCGGGAATCTTCAGCTTGTAGTTATAAACACCACCTTGCAGCCATTCCATTAGTGCGATTTGATACAAATTAGTAATACTATCGGTATATGCCTGTCCTTCCTCAAAGAATTCTTCCAGAGTACTAAAGATGTCTTCCATATATTCGTCCGCGTCATTATCCCAAACCTTTGTGCCATAGATGCTGAAGAGGGATGTGTGGGCAGAGCGGTCGGAAGGCAGTTCAACCCCACCAGCCGAAGAGCCTGCGTTCACGAAGATATTGTCGTTTATCATTCCAGCCCGAAGTTCCTTGCTGATAAAAATCTCCGTTCCATAATCCTCGTCAAACAAGGCAGTAGTGACAAGTCCAAGTGGCTTGACAATCAAGTCAAGTCGATTCTTGTTGCCACCCTGTGCTGCAGCCTCCACCATTGGGAGCATCAGTGCTGCAAGAATCATAGTAAAAAATGTCTTTCTCATCGTTCTATCTTTTAAAATATTAGTGTTCATAATGTAACTTCTACCCTCTAAATCTCCCCTCCCCAGGGAGGGGTATGGGGTGGGACTTATTTCACCACCTTCTTCCCACCTTTTATATATATACCCTTCTTGGCTTCGTTCAGCCTCATGCCACGGAGGTCGTAGATGGGTTCTTGCTTCTCGGGGGCTGATGGGGCGATGCCCTCAACGGCTGTGGTTCCCTCCTCCACTATGTTCTTGAACAGTCCCCAGGTGTAGTCGTTCCTATATGCGTCCAACGAGCCTTTGGGAACCGTCACCTCGCAGGTTTTATAGTTTTTGTAGGTGAAAGCCTCGTCGGAGGCGGCAGGAGGAGTGGCGGAATGGCAGACTATCTTCTCGAGACTGGTTTCCTTGAACGCATCATCCAGAATTTCCGTTATGGAGCTTGGCAGCGAGACCTCCTTCAGCTTGTCGCAGCTTAAGAAGGCTTCATAACCAATTGTCTCCATGCCTTCCTCCATCACCACTTTCTCCAAATTCTTGCAGTAATAAAATGCCCAAGACAACACATACTTGATGTTGCCGGGGATGACGAGCGACTTCAATGCCTGATTGTTGCAGAAACAATAGGAATAGATTATGTCCACACCCTCGAATGTCGTAGGCTCGCTGTCTGTAGGATGGAAAAGATAGAATGTGCCATCTCCCTCCTCCGTCCACAACAGTCCGCCGTCTTCCGTGAGCGACATGTGCTTGCTGTTTGGGGCAATGCTAATCTCTCTGATGCTTGAGCCAGCGAGAATTGATCCGCCTACGATTTCAATTGACGCGGGGAAGTGTATCTTCTTCAGCTCCGTGGCACTATGGAGGAAAAATTCCCCTAACGAATTGATATTCTCCGAGAGTTGAATCTCGTTTATCGAGGCACTTCTCAACATTTTCTCGCCAATAGTAGTCACGGTGTTGGGCATTGTCAGCTTGCCTTTTATTGTTGCCCAAACGAAGGCATTGTCGCCTATCGACGTCACGGCATAGGCGCGTCCCTGCTCGTCGTACACGCTGTCGGGTATGTTCACGTCAGTATAGGTCTGGTAGAGTGATGTCCTCACCTCTGCCGTCATGTCCTCCTCGTTGAGCACGTAGGTCACATTGTCTTTCTCTATTGACTGTGCTGCAGCCGCCATGCCCACAGCCACCACCGCCAAAACCAACAATATTCTTTTCATGTTTGCTTTTATTTTTCGTTAATCTTCTTCACTGTTTTCCTTCCCTTCACTCTTACTATGCTGATGCCCTTACCCTGCGTTGCCTGCCGCCTGCCGCTGAGGTCGTAGAACTCGACTGCCTCGCCGTCTGCCGACAAGGAGTCTATCGACGTGGTTGAGCCTGCCCAATAGAATATGACACTTTGTGAACTGCCTGGCAGTGTCAAGCCAAGGGCCTTAATCACCATGAATGTACTTCCGCCATCGCTTACAGTCTGCAACTTAGTGGCACCAGACACTAACTTGAGCGTCACGCTTACCATCCGTCCCGTGAGGTCGAGGTCGTTGCGGTCCAAGGTTATTCTGATGTTGCCTTCCTCGTTCTCGCCATATTCCCGCTCAATGGGAATGGTCCTTACAGTCTCTCCGGTGCTCTCATCCAACACCAGAGCTTCTAAGCATACCGTTGATGCCTTGCCGCCGTTCATCACCGCGAAGTCGATGTTTATCACGTCGTCGTAGGCTGTAAGCAACGACACCTCGCCCATTGGCATATCCACGTCTGTCAGGCTCTCGCTGATGTTCATGGAGTTGGAGAGGACATGGAATATATTGGTCTCTGTAGGCAATGCCACCTCGCCTACGAAGTAGTATTGCTGAGTGAAGTCCCCAATTACCACTGTCGCCTTGTCAACGCCCAAGTCGCTGATAGGCAGGAAGCGCCTCGACTTGCCGTGGGCTGGAATATAGACATTTAAAACAACGCCATCCAATCTTTTGCCCGAGGCATCGTAGAAAGACGTAATGACATAGCGCTGAAAGTCCTTGTCGTCGTTGTTCTCAAACGATATGGTCAAGCCTAACCTGTTCCACTTCCGCTCCACGGCATCCACATTTGCCGAGACCAGCAACTCTGCCAACACCATCCGCTTGGATGTGACAAACACGGCGGGCATGGTCATCTCACATCCTTCAACCTCCACCCACGTGTCGCTGCCGTCGGTTTTGGAGAGCAGATAGGTCTGGTGCTCACCGCGAGGGATAAGATAGTTTATCTTGGGGTAAATATACTCATAATCGCTTGACTCGCTATTGTATTCGATGGAAACGGTGTCGCTGATAATCTCATAGTTACCGTCGGCATCCTTTATTGCCACTGCGAAGGAATCGGTGCCATACTTTCCGTCATCATATTTTCTACGTAGGCATAAAACCATTTCCGTGACGAAAGGTTGGTCGCTTGACTCCCTTGTCACCTCGTTTGACTTCAACCGCGCTTCGCCTAAGTCAATCTGATAGTTGGCACGTGGCTGCACCTCGTCCTTAATGCCATTGTCGGGCTGAATACCCACAATGAAATCAATGTTTGTGTAATAGCCATCTACCAACTCGCCCGTGGTGTCGATATACGAGCCCAAGGACAGTATGTTGCAATAGAAATCGCTATTCCCTGCTTCCCCCACGCTGTTCGTTACGCCAAGTTTCACATGCAGCAGTCCCTGGCTATCCACACCGTCGCACACAAAAGCATGGCCATAGCCACCAATCTCATTTCCGCTCACGACCATAGGACGGCCGGCGACAAGCTCGGATATTAAGCGGCTCTTCAGTTCGGGAAGGGGTACGCTGCTGAAGTCCAGCCTGTCAATCGTGTCCTCGTCGTAGCCGAAGCAGCGGAGGAAATTCTTTACATATCTTTGATTTGCTCCCGAAGGTATACCATCGATTAGTCCTAATTCGTCGGTTTTGTCATAGTTCATCTCAAATGCCCTGCCCACATGGGAGAGCAAAGTTGCCACGGCATCAGCCTCCTCCTCGCTGTACTCGCCTTCCTTATAGGTCTCGCGCATCTTGTCCCAATGGTATTCACAGCCCGCGCCGACAGCCTCCATCTCATATCCTCTCGATTTGGTTGTGTAGGCAGGTATGTCGGCAAGCAGCTGCTTGGGGTGGTTCCAGTGTTTCATCACCGTGGCGTAGGCTATTGCCACGCAGCCCACATTGCTGATCATGCCGTTGTGGGCTATTGGGCAGAACTTGTTGAACGGCGACCTCTGATTCCAGTACAAATCGCCGAGAATCGGCTCCACAGCCACGTTGCCCTCGGCAGTAAGCTGCATCGCCTCCCTTGCCCGTGCCTCCACCTCGGTGTCGCCCGCCTTGAGTGCCGTCGCCATGTTACGGAATCCGTCGAAGAGAAGTCGCAGTGTAGTGCCTTCATATTCCTTCGACTCAATGTCGGGAAGACTCGACGTGGCTGAATAGGCTATTACCTCGCCCATGCGGTCGTCGCCCGCAACGACAACAAAGCCCTTGCCTTCCTCGCCGCTGAAAACGTAATAGGGCGAGGCGTTTGACGTGCCAATGCCCTTGGCGCGCGCACTTCCGTTGCTTGTCTGAGGCATCTTGATGCCCAGCGCCGCCGCCTTCTGTCGGGCTATCGCCAATGCGTCGCCCTCGCTGCGCTCTGCAGCCACTGCCGTGGCAATCCCAGCCACCAGCATGAAAATGATAAATATCGCCTTTCTCATAAGTTCTTTATATAAGTTTGAGGGGTTTGAGGGGTTTGAAGGGTTTGAGGGGTTTGCCTCCTCTGGGGGTGTTGCTTGAGGAAATCCCTCCCCCGTTCGTGGCGAGGCAACAAATATTAGATTTTTGCGTTGTACTCATATCCGTATATATTATGTCGTTAAAAAACTGCTGCAAAATTACAAAAAAA
>CAMAGM010000066.1 GCA_945833995.1 uncultured Prevotella sp. | reverse complement strand
TGAGTGGTGATAGAAGGGGTGATAGTAGTGATAGTAGAAAGGTTTTTTAACTAAATTTCTGCTCAAAAAAGCCCTGTATTAACATATTTTCTGCACGAAGAGAACTCGATAGGTACCGTTTTTGACCCCCTATCGAGAAATAACAGGGGTATTTGGGCTTCCATACTGACTATTTTATTAGGGTGTCCAATTTGATGTACCCAAATTGATAGGAGGTACGGCGACTCGCCGTACCAATGAACGGATTGCATGCCGCGGGTCGCGGTATCTCCTATGTTCGTAAGATTGCTGGTTATAAAAGATTTTGATTAAGAGTACGTGCCGAATATCGTAAATATCAGGTGAAGACCCTCTCGCCAGTGGAACAGGCATATGTGAATATTTTGTCTCTTGCCATCCTTCGGGATGGTCTCGGGATGCCTTCGGGATGGTAGCGCACGTTTTGTAAAGAATAAATATGGTTGGCAACATCATAATTTCAAGTGCTAAGGACAGTCGAATTTGCAATTTGCAATTTGAAATTTGCAATTTTTTCGCTCGGTATGTCATTCTAATATGTTTATATACAACGTGTTGCATTTATGGAATTGAAAAATTGCAAATTGCAAATTTCAAATTCAGCCTCTGCATGGTGTCAAACTCCTCAACCTTTCAAACCTCAAAATATTATTTTTATAGTAAATAGAATGAACAGGGGACAGACACCGTTCATGGATTCTTCAGACCCAAAATACGACCATTTGACAGGTTAGTTAAAATTTCAGCACTATACACATCTGACATTAAATGGAGAACTTACGAACAAATCGACAATGAAGATGTCATTTAAGGTTTGTTAGCGTTTTTATCACCACACAAAGTTGCTTTATCCTTTTCGAGGCTTTAAATGTTTTCTTATTGTACCTTTGTAATACGTTTATTCCCAGTCTCTTATGTGCTATTTTTCAAATAAGCACATTTGAATGTGCTTATTTTTACAGGCCATACGACTCCCTTGTCTGTCTAATCGTGTTCTCTCCAACTACGTATGCATAGCAGGCGGCAGGGATGAATATCAGCTTGACTTTTTCCAACTCTTTTATTCCTTCATTATTAATACTGGTAACTATGGCATTGGCAAGATTGTTTATTTCCATGAAACACAACAAGGATTCCAACTCGCCAGGTCTGTCATAGTATCTGTCTGTCCACTTAACCTCTACAGCCCAATTCGGCTTTTGCTTCGCAATATTCAGGCCGACAATGTCCACTTCACCTTGCTTTTTTGCATTGATTCTCCAATTTGCATAGTGAATGTCAGTGCTTTGGCGCGGAATCCATTGTGCAAATATGGCGGTTTCAACCATATTGCCGATAATATCGTCAGTTTCAGAGATAGGTTGAAACAGGGCGCACCTTAAGGACGGATTGGTCAGATAAATCTTAAACTGCGTTTCCCTGACGTACCTTTTAGCCGTGTCGTCTGTTCTTCTTATCACCTTGATTAGAAATGCTGCCTCAAGGTAATTGATGTATTTCTTAAGAGTTTCCTTCTTTACTCCCGACTCTTTGGACAGAGATTCATAAGAGAACTGATCGCCAGAGTGATAGGCAATCATAGTGAATAAGGAATTAAGCTCCTGCACATCAGTAATGCCATAAAGACTGGGCAAGTCACGCAAAAGCACCTTGTCGATAATATCATGCCGTATGAACTGTTCTGGATTCTCTCTCACAGTTTGAGAGAAAACGACCTCGGGGTAACCTCCATAATTTATATAGTCGATAAACAGTTTGTTGAGAGTCCTCATATCAAATGACTTATATACCTTAGCCTTATAGTCTGATGTTTCCAATTCGTATGGAATCATTATTTGAGAATACTTGCGAAGGTGTATGTACTCATAAAATGTGAGTGGTGGTAGGTTGAAGTCGGTGAATCTTCCAGCACCGCTTTCATTGCTCCTTTTCTTTATTTTCGCAGCAGCTGAACCCGATGCAATGAACTTCACGTTCCTGTATGTATCTACCATCGACTTGAGTTCCACTTCCCAATCCTTAAGGTATTGAATCTCATCGTAAAAGACATACATCTGGTCTTTTGTTGAGGATTTACCTAACGTTTGACATGCGAGATAGTATAACTGCTCCAACAATATCTTGTTATATATAGGAGTTTCTACTGATATATAAATAATGTTTTGGGCGGGAACTCCATCGTCTATCAGTCTTTGGATAGTGTGATACATCATGACGGTTTTACCCACACGTCTTGGTCCCATCAGGATTGTTGCCCTGCGGATTGCTGTATCTTGAACCAACGGGTAGAAAATATTCAGATACAGGCGAGGAGACATTTGCCTGTAGTATTCGGAAGTAACTCCTTCCGTCCACCAAGGATTGTCAACCTTAAGCCTGCCTATTATTTGCCTTTCCAATAATTCTGTATATTCCATATAAATGCGTTTTGTTGGTGCAAATATACTGTTTTTGTATCAAATAAGCACATTTAAATGTGTTTATTTATATCTTTTTTAGAATTACAAGCCAAATTGCCCTTTTAAGAATGCTTATTTTCACTTTTCGACAGTCCCTGTCATCGGGTGGCTTAGTGCTCTGATAATCAGATATAAACCATATAATATCATTTCACCATCCACCCACGGAGAGCATACAACGGAACATTTTCCATCCACTCTTGGTCAACATATTGGCATAAGGACAGGCGCAGACCTTTCAGACCTTCGTTGTCTTTTACGAACTGTGCAAGAGACTTCGAACGGACATTAGTAGATGCCTTTACTTCTATCGGCACGACCTTGCCTCCGTGTTGAACGACAAAGTCAATTTCGGCTGGAGTGCGGTCGTTGCTCCAATAATAGGGCGTAGCACCCATTGAAACCAACTCCTGCGCAACAAACTGTTCGCTGAAGGCACCTTTGAACTCCGTGAAAACCTTGTTGTCAACAAGCATGTCTGAGGCAGACGTGTCAACCATACATCCCAAAAGGCCACAATCGAGTAGAAACATCTTGAAGGCATCTGGTGATGCGTAGAACTTCAACGGCATACGGGCTTCACTTATCCTTGGTACTCTATGGACAATGCCTGCGTCAACAAGCCATTGTATGGCAAGCTCAAAATCGGCTGCCCGCGCTCCTTTCCTGACAGCCCCATAAATGAATTTCTTGTTTTCCTTGGCAAGTTGCGAAGGAAGCGACGCAAGCACCTGCCCGATTCTGATAGATTCCCTTTCTGTCGTATGTTTGGAGATGTCACGTCGATAAGCTTCCAATATTGCCTGCTGTTCCCTTCGCACTTCTTGCAAATCACCATTCTCCACATACTTCAACACCACGTTGGGCATTCCACCGACATAGTAATACTGCCGCAACAAATGCTCAAGTTTATCCTTCATCAAGTCGATGACCTTCCATTCGCTCGAGCAGATGATTTCATTCAGTTCTAGCTTGCCCATTGCATCGAGAAATTCAAAGAAATTCATAGGATACATATTCAGGATGTCAACTTTGCCTACGGGGAAAGACTCTCCGCGTCTGAGGGTTATGCCCAGAAGCGATCCTGCCACCATCACATGGCAATCGGGAAGTTTTTCATAGAAATATTTGAGTGAATGTAGTCCGCGTTCCACTTCCTGTATCTCATCGAGTATGACAAGGGTCTTGCCTGGAACTACCTTTACTCCAGTTATTACCTGTATGGATAGGAGTATGCGGTCCATGTCATAATCTGCCACAAACATATCTTTTGCTCTTGGTTCATCGTCGCAGTTGATATATGCCACATTTTCATATTCCTGCGTTCCAAAATGACGCATTATCCAGGTCTTTCCTACCTGTCGAGCACCTAAAATCACGAGAGGCTTGCGGTCTTTCCTGTTCTTCCAAGCTATTAATTCATTGTAAATCTGTCTCTTCATATTACCTTATTTATTGATTCAGGATGCAAAATTACACTTTTTCGATGATACAAACAAGCAAAAATCACATTTTTTCGATGTTACAATGTGTTAATTCGCACATTTTTTCGACGATAAGGGTCGTGGGGAACTGATTTATTATTGAACAGAGGACATTTATCAGGGGACAGATACTGTTTGTTAGGATTGTTATTATTTCTATTTGTCATCATAATAAAAAATGTAAAATGCTTGCGGGAGTGAAATATATTAGCTAATTTTGCGGTCAATAATTATTTAAATAAGGTAATATGAACATTAAGAAACATCTGAAATGGATTGTTCCAGTGGCAATCGTAGTGATAGTGATAATGTGGGCTGTGGGTGCCTACAATGGTATGGTGACACTCGACGAGGGAGTGCAGGGAAAATGGGCTGACGTGGAGACGCAGTATCAGCGTCGCGCCGACCTCATTCCTAACCTCGTGAGCACGGTGAAGGGATATGCCGCACACGAGAGCGAGACGCTTGAGAGCGTGGTGAAGGCACGCAGCGAGGCATCGTCGGTGAAGGTTGACCCTGAGAACCTTACCCCTGAGAAGTTGGCTGAGTATCAGAAGGCACAGTCGGGCGTTTCGTCGGCTCTCGGTCGCCTGATGGTGATTGTGGAGAAATATCCTGACCTGAAGGCAAACCAGAACTTCCTTGAGCTGCAGTCGCAGTTGGAGGGAACGGAGAACCGTATAAACGTAGCGCGCCGCGACTTCAACGAGGCAGCCAAGAACTACAATACGGTGATACGCAGTTTCCCAAAGAACATCTTTGCCGGAATGTTTGGCTTTGAGAAGAAGGCCTATTTCGAGGCAGAGAAGGGAGCTGAGGCTGCACCGAAGGTGGAGTTCTGAAGCCCTCTCCGACTCCCCCAGGGGGGAGAGATTGGGTGTTAGACAATGGATTTCTTGAAAAAGAGGTAAAAACAAAACTGTTGTATTAAATGAAGACTTTTCTGGCTCGTCTTTCCATAATGGTTGTGCTGGTTGTGATGGCTACTATCGCAACTGCCAAGAGCTACACGGTGGCTGACGTGCCGAACGTGCAGTTGAAGGACTCGCGCCAAAGGGTGAGCGACCCTGAGGCGCTGCTGAGTGCTGCGGCGCGCGACACCATAAACGTGATGCTCGCCGAGCTGAAGCAGAAGACGGGCATTGAGGTGGCTGTGGTGATGCTGCCTTCCATTGGCGAGGCTGACATTTTCGATTTCGCACATGAACTGTTCCGCACTTGGGGCATAGGCAACAAGAAGACAAATGGCGGAATGTTGATTCTCTACGTTGATGATATCCATCGCCTGCGCTTCACCACGGGTTATGGCATAGAGGGAACAATGACCGACGCCATGACAAAGCGCATAGCCACCAGATATATGGTGCCGCGGTTTAAGGAGGGGAATACCGACCGGGGCATGATTGACGGCGTGAAGGCTTCGTGCGACGTGCTTGACGGGTCGATGACACCTGAGCCAGAAGAGGAGGAAGAGGACATTCCATGGTATGTGGCAGTGGCAATAGTTGCCACAATGGTGGCTATGTTCATGTTCATCGTGTGGCTGATAGACCGTGCGAGCCGTCGTTGTCCACACTGCAAGAAATCGGCGTTGAAGCGAATTTCATCGAACGTGATAAAGAAAGGGAACAGAACCTACAGGCGTGACACATTCATCTGTGGCAACTGCGGAAAGGTGGTGACTAAGGACCACGACATCACTCCCAACGACAACAACGACCTCGTGAACGGAATGATAATAGGCTCCATGCTCGGCGGAGGACGCCGTGGCGGTGGAGGCGGTTTCTCCGGAGGCGGTTTCTCTGGCGGAGGCTGGGGAGGCGGAAGCACTGGAGGAGGAGGATCTACGTCGGGGTGGTGAGAAGTTTTGGAAGGTAGAAGGTAGAGATATGTTCTGCCCGTTGTGTTCTACAGCTGTCTATACCAACTGTTTCAGCGAAAAACAGTAATCTCTACCCTCTACCCTCTAATCTCTACCCTCTACCCTCTACCCTCTACCCTCTACCCTCTACCCTCTACCCTCTACCTTCTCCCCTCTCACCTCTAAAAAAGATATACACTAATTTTAAACGATATAAAATATGGCAAATATTCCAGAATTCAAGTATGCCCCAATGTTCCAGTTGGGCAAGGACAACACCGAGTACCGCCTTCTGACCAAGGAAGGTGTATCTACCGGTGAGTTTGAGGGCAAAACTATTCTCAAAGTTACGAAAGAGGCACTTACACAGCTTGCACAGCAGGCTTTCCACGACGTGGAGTTCATGCTGCGCCGCGAGCACAACGAGCAGGTGGCTAAAATCCTGACTGACCCAGAGGCTTCAGAGAACGACAAGTATGTGGCTCTGCAGTTCCTGCGCAACGCCGAGACAGCATGCAAGGGCATTCTGCCTTTCTGCCAGGACACCGGTACGGCTATCATCCACGGCGAGAAAGGACAGCGCGTGTGGACTGATTTTGAGGACGAGGAGGCTCTGTCGCTCGGAGTATATAACACCTACACACAGGACAACCTGCGCTATTCGCAGAACGCCCCGCTGAACATGTACGACGAGGTGAACACACGCTGCAACCTGCCCGCACAGATTGACATCGAGGCAGTGGAGGGCGACGAGTACCGCTTCGTGATGGTTGCAAAGGGTGGTGGCTCTGCCAACAAGACCTACTTCTATCCAATGACCAAGGCTACGATTCAGAACGAGGGCACACTGCTGCCATTCCTCGTGGAGAAGATGAAGAGCCTCGGAACTGCTGCCTGTCCTCCTTACCACATCGCATTCGTAATAGGCGGCACGTCGGCTGAGAAGAACCTGCTGACCGTGAAGCTCGCCTCAATAAAGTATTACGACAACCTGCCTACAACGGGTGACGAGACAGGTCGTGCCTTCCGCGACATCGACCTTGAGGAGAAGCTGCTGAAGGAGGCTTACAAGATTGGTCTTGGCGCACAGTTCGGTGGCAAGTATCTGGCTCACGACATCCGCGTGGTCCGTCTGCCTCGCCACGGCGCAAGCTGCCCAATAGGTATGGGTGTAAGCTGCTCTGCCGACCGCAACATCAAGGCAAAGATAAACAAGGACGGTATTTGGCTTGAGAAGATGGACGACTGTCCAACAGAACTCATTCCAGAGGAAATGCGCAAGCCAGGCGAGGGCACAAAGGGCATAGAGATTGACCTCGACAAGGGCATCGACGCTGTTCGTGCAGAACTCACAAAGTATCCTGTAAGCACACGCGTGAACCTTAAGGGAACCATAATAGTGGCTCGCGACATTGCACACGCCAAGCTGAAGGCTCGTCTCGACGCCGGTGAGGGAATGCCACAGTATTTCAAGGACCACCCAATTCTCTATGCAGGACCAGCAAAGACTCCGGAGGGTTATCCTTGTGGTTCGATGGGTCCAACAACTGCCAACCGCATGGATCCATACGTTGATGAGTTCCAGGCCAACGGCGCAAGCCTCGTGATGATTGCCAAGGGCAACCGTGGCGACTGCGTGACAGAGGCGTGCAAGAAGCACGGTGGTTTCTATCTTGGCACCATTGGTGGCGTTGCTGCCGTATTGTCGCAAAGCTCAATAAAGAGCATCGAGTGCGTTGAGTATCCAGAGCTTGGCATGGAGGCAATATGGAAGATTACGGTTGAGGACTTCCCTGCTTTCATTCTCGTTGACGACAAGGGCAACGACTTCTTCAAGCAACTGAAGCCTTGTGCTTGTTGTAAGTAAGTGATTTTCAGTTGACGAGTTGATTCTTTTGTCGTTGACTGATAAATAGTAAATAAGAGACACGGAGAAACCAGAGTTCTTATCCTCTGTTTCTCCGTGTCTTGTTTTCGAAAGTTGAGTATTAAACGGTGGGAACGTTCAATATGATCAATAGCCGAAGATTTCCTCAAGTGTCAGGTGGCGCACGGGACCTGTCTTCTCAAGCGACTTGAGGTCGAGTTCGTCCTTGTTGCCGAGAATGAGGCGGAGGCGTGGCTTTCCTACGACGTTCTGCTTCTCGAAGTTGACAATGTCCTGAAGGGTGAGCGAAGACAGATGGTCGTAAATCACTTTGTTGAGGTCCTCGCCCATGCCGAGACGCTCCATCTCCATATATAGCTTTAGAACATTACTGCGTGTGGTGCGGTGGCTTTGTAGGCTCTTGAGCAGGTTTTGCTTCGCAATCTCAAACGCGCCCTCCGACTGAGGGATGGTGTCGATTATCTCGTGGAATGTAGAGATGCAATCCATCATCTTGTCGTTCTGTGTGACGATGTAGTCGTAGAACGATTCCGTTTGAGTGCTTTTGCCTGGGCGGTTGTAGCGTGCTGCCGCACTGTAGGCAAGTCCGCGTGCCTCGCGCAACTCCTGGAATACGATGGAGTTCATGCCGCTGCCAAAATACTCGTTGAAGAGACTTTGTTTTGCCTCCTCCTGGGAGTTCCAGCGCTTGCCGGTGTTCATATACTCTATCATCATGATATTCTTTGCGTCGTATGGGGCGATGAGTGTCTCGTCCTTGGTGATGACAGCCTGTGTGTAGGGCTTGCCTTCCGGCACTGCTACTGGTTTCTTCGGTGTTTTGTGGCTCTTGTCAAGCAGTGCAAGAAGGTCTTTCTCGGCAGAAGGACCGAAATAGACGGCGCGGTGCTGATAGTTGTTGAGACCCTTGAGCATGTTGGGCAGTGACTGTGGTTCGGCAGCCTTCAGCTCGTCGATGGAGAGAGTGTTGGTGATGCTGTTGTATTTGCCCATCATTCCATAACGCTGAAGTGCAGAGAAACATTGCTTCTGGTCTGCCTTGGCGTCGTTGCGGTTTTTCTCCAAGAGTGCGACGAAGTTGTCGAATGACTCGCGGTCAGCCTTGGCGTTCTGGAGGAAGTCCTCAAGCAGGGCAAGCGCAGCGGGCATGTTCTCGTCGAGTCCTGAGAGGCGAACAACAAGCTGGTCGTTATCGACACTTATGGTGTATTGGCATGCCAACTTGTAGAACTCTTGCTTGATTTGAGCCGACGATTTCTTGTCGGTACCAATATAATAGAGGTATTGTGGCGCGAGGGAGAGTCCCTTCACGTCCTCGCTGCCGAAATCGTAGTAGAACATGAGGTCGAAGAGACCATCGTTGTTGTTCTGCTTGTAGAGCACTGGCAGACCTCGTTTTGTCTTTGTGACTTTCATTTCCTTGTTGAAATCCACGAATACTGGCTGTATAGGCTCTGCCTCAGAAGAGGCTATGTCGTTGAGGAACTTGCTGCTCTTGTCGCGGTTGGCAGGTATTGGGGTGATTGTTGGCTTGTCGATTTTCACGAGTGTGGTGTCCTCGCCCCTGCGCTTATAGACACATACGAAGTTTTGGTCGAAATGGCGCTTCATGAAATCCACAATCTGCTGCTTGGTCATGCCATTGATGCGGTCCATCTCGCCGACAACGACATCCCACTGACGTCCGCTGACGAACGAGTTGACAAACATGCTTGCCCGGCTCTCATTGTCGAGAAGCTGCTTGTAGTAAAGCTGCTTGAGATTGTTCTTTACCGACTGGAGAAGGTCGTCGGAGAACTCGCCACGCTTCATCTTCTCAACCTCTTCGAGAACGAGGGAGCGGGCATCCTCGAGCTGCTGCCCCTGTACGGGAACAACAAGTAGGATGAAAGGCGTGTAGTCGGTCATGTTGTAGGGAATAGCCATCACTGACTGTACCTTCATGGGCTGCTCAAGGTTGATTTCCATCACTCCGGCGTTGCCGTTGCACATTAGCTGGGATATGACGTTGAGAGTGTCGCTCGACAACTCCTTCTCACCGCCGAATCGCCAGCCGAGCATCAGTCGCTCAGCCTCCTGACCCACCACGGAAGTGTCTTTCTGAGCCGTGAGTGGCGCAAGGGCAGGGAACTCTGGGCGTGAAAGCTTGCCGTTAGGCTGCCAGTTGCCAAAATATTGGTCGATTTGCGAGATTACCTTGTCGGGATCGAAATCGCCTGACATACAGACAGCTATGTTGTTTGGAACATAGTAGCGGTTGTAGTAGTTCTCGATGTTGACGATTGATGGGTTTTTCAGATGGTCTTGTGTGCCTATTACGGTTTGGGTGCCATAGGGATGTGTTGGGAACAGGTTGGTGAGCATGGCGTTGATGCATTTCTCCATATCGCGGGCGAGTGACATATTGTATTCCTCATACACTGTCTCAAGCTCGGTGTGGAAACCGCGTATGACGGCATTCTTGAAGCGGTCGCTCTGTATCTTGAGCCAGTTCTCTACCTCGTTGGAGGGAATGTCCTCCTGATAGCAGGTTACGTCGGTGGAGGTGTAGGCGTTGGAGCCTTCGGCACCGATGCTTGCCATGAGCTTGTCGTACTCGTTAGGGATATTGTATCGTGCTGCGAGCTGCGACACGGAGTCAATCCCGTGGTAGAGTTGCTTGCGCAGTGCAGGGTCTTTCTCCTTGCGATAGACCTCGAAGCGGGCTTTGATTTCGTCGAGCAGTGGCTTTTCGGCAGCGTAGTCAGATGTGCCGAAATGTGTGGTGCCCTTGAACATGAGGTGCTCGAAATAGTGGGCGAGACCAGTTGTCTCCGCGGGGTCGTTGCGGCTACCGGTGCGCACGGCGATGTATGTCTGGATGCGTGGCTTCTCTTTGTTGACGGTGAGAAAGACCTTTAGACCGTTGTCCAGAGTGTAGATTCTGGACTTCATCAGATCGCCCTCAACGGTCTGATACTTGTAGTCCTTTGCCAAAGCGGGCAATGCGAGCATGGCAGTGCAAAGGATGGATAAGAGATTTCTTTTCTTCATTGTTACTTATTATTATTTTAGTCCTTCAATAAAGTTGGCGAGAGTCTCTGCCTCTACGTCGCCCAACTGGAACTCCTTCTCCGCGTCTTGGCGAATGAGGCTTAGCCATTGCTGTCGGGCTTCGGTGCCTTTCCTTATCATGACCTCTGCGTCGTCGTCGGTGATGGTGTCGAGTGAGTAGTAGTCGAGGGCGAGGCGATAGGCATAGTTCCAGCGATACTCGCCATAGTTGGCGTGGCTGCTGAGCAGGCGTTCCTCCACCTGCCGTATGTCGGAGACGAGACCAGAGCGTATGTCGTTGAGCAACTCGTCTATCTCGCTTTTTGGCACGAGCAAGCCGCTGAGGTCGAGCCACTCGCCAGTTCCCGTGGTCGAGGTCGGGAGCTTTGTGCCTCCTGCTGCCACTGCGTCGGCAATGAACATCCTGATAGCCATGTCGTAGAAGCTGATGCCTTTCTTGGCAGATGTCGCCCTAATGGAAAACCCATCGGGGCTTTCAACATCCCCCGTGCTTTCCGAGTCGTCGGAAAGTCTCAATAATAATTGTCTGCCAGCTGCAATCCGCTGAATGACGAAGGGGCTGAGCCAGTCGGTATTGACTATGCTCCTGCGCCCGGTCAGTGGCCGTTTGTCGCGCTTTGGCCATTTCTTTATGTCGCGGTAAGTTCCCACGGTGGCAAGGTTTATTCCAGGCACGAGCCATGTCTTCCTGCCTTCGGCAATGAGGTAGGAGAAGGGTAGGAGAGTGGTGTCGGGGTGGGTTTGTATCTTTCCCATGCACATTGTGAACGGACCAACGGTGGCGGGCATCAGAATGTGTGCCCCGCTTGCCGTCTTGGAGCCACGCTCAAGGGTGCCGTAGTGCATGGGGCCCATCTTGTAGGCATGGTTGCTGTAGTTGGTGGCTGAGCCTGCGTTGTAGAACGATGTCTCAACGCCTATGAGAAGCGATGCCTTGTGGTGGCTTACGGAGAATGGACCGCAGAAGGCTGCGCACGACTCCCCGTTGTCCATGTAGGAGTTTGCGAAGAATACGCTACTCTCGGCAGAGAAGCCTTTGCCTATATGGCATGCCTCGCCCACGAAGCAGTTGTCGAGCTTGGCACCATCGAGTATCGACGAGCCTGCCTGGACAATGGAGTTTTGGCAAATGACATCGTGACCTATGTATATACTTGCCTCTGGCGAACTCTTGAGTGTTGTCTCCATGAGCAGCGAGGCTCCGTTTATCTCACAGTCGTCATCAACAATGACGTTTACCATCTCGCGGGTGTTGGCTATCTTTACCCGATAGCCTATCGCTCCACGTTCAGGCAGTGTGCCATTGACGTGGCTTGTCACCAACTCTGTCAAGTTTGCCCATGCTGCCTTGTCAGTGGCTGAGCGCACCATGAGTGCTGCCATTTGCGATGTAAGACCGTCGTATAGAATCATGTTTGGATTTCCTGCCTCGTTCAGTACAGCCACGTTGTTGTTCTGCCCAAAGGATGGTTCTTCGGTGGTGGCTATCATGCCCACATTGGATATTACACACTCCTCGCCTATGTCGTAGCGGCTGATGTAGTTGCCAATGTTCTCGATGAGGCAGTTGTCGCCTACGGAGACATCGCGCAATACGGCGCGTGTGATGCCTGAATGTCGAAGGAATCCACCATCGATATGTATTGATTTGTCAAACACGCCAAGCGTCACTTCGCCATAGAAATCCACGTCGCGGACATATTGTGGCGAAAAGTCCTCTGCAACGCTGATGGATGTCCAATCCTCAGCCCTGCACCCATTTCTTTCGAGAACTTCAATCTCGTCAACAGTAAGGCTTCTCATTCTCGTTATTTTATTTTTTCTTATTCCCTATAAACATTTCTCACTCCTCCCTCCTCACTCCACACTCCTCTCTCCACACTCCTCACTCCTCACTAACATCGTACAGGAAATCGTTGTATGGATATTTCTGGACGTGCAGCTCCCTCACCTTTTTATATAGCACTTCGCGCAGCTCGTCGATGTTCTGCTTCTCGCGTGCGGAGATGAAAAGGCAGTTGTCGTTCATCTTTGCCATCCATGTGCGCTTTAGGTCGTCGAGAGTGGCGTTCTCCTTTGTTGGAGGCGTGAGGTCGTCGGGCTCTTTCTCAACCCATGTGTAGGCATCAATCTTATTGAAGATAATCATGGATGGCTTGTCGGCACAGCCAAGGTCGGCGAGTGTCTTCTCCACAACTTTTATTTGGTCCTCAAAGTCGGGATGGGAAATGTCAACGACATGGAGAAGCAGGTCTGCCTCGCGCACCTCGTCGAGTGTTGACTTGAACGAATCTACAAGGTCGGTGGGCAGTTTGCGTATGAAGCCCACGGTATCGGCAATGAGGAAGGGAAGGTTGTCAATTACCATTTTCCTCACCGTAGTGTCGAGCGTGGCAAAGAGTTTGTTCTCGGCGAAGACATCGCTCTTCGAGAGCAGGTTCATCATGGTTGACTTGCCCACGTTGGTGTATCCGACGAGGGCAACGCGAATCAGTCGTCCACGGTTCTTGCGCTGCGTGGTCTTCTGCTTGTCTATTTCCACGAGGCGCTGTTTCAGGAGTGTTATGCGCTGGAGAATGATACGGCGGTCCATCTCAAGCTGTGTCTCGCCCGGACCGCGCAAACCCACGCTTCCCTTTCCGCCGCCACTGCCAGAGCCACCGCCCTGACGCTCGAGGTGTGTCCAAAGGCGTTGCAGACGTGGAAGCATGTAGCGGTGCTGGGCAAGTTCCACTTGGGTCTTTGCCTCGGCTGTCTGGGCGCGCATGGCAAAGATGTCGAGAATAAGCGACGTGCGGTCGAGAATCTTCACTTGAAGTGCTTTCTCGATGTTGCGTATCTGCTTTGCCGACAACTCATCGTCGAAGATTACCATTCCGACCTCACGTTCTTGGTCTTCCTCGTTCTTGATGAATTGGCGTATCTCGTCAAGTTTTCCCTGTCCGACGTATGTTACTGAGCTTGGGCCATTGAGCCTTTGCGTGAATCTCCTTACCGTCACCGCACCAGCGGTGTCGGCAAGGAATTCAAGCTCGTCGAGATATTCTTTTGTCTTGGCTTCGTCCTGCTCCTTCGTTATAAGTCCAACGAGTACGGCAGTCTCTGTCTTTGCTTCTGAAATTACAAATTCCTTCATTCTATTTTTGCACTATATATAGTTTGGGTGCAAAAATACCACTATTTATTGACAATACCAAACAAAAGAACGTTTTTTTCATTAATCATCCACAACCTTGCACCTTTCGCTGCGGTAAATGCCATCTATTATGCCGTCGGCGAGTGAGATGTTGGGCACGTTTATCTCCGTGCAGTTGAGGGAGTTTGCCACAACGAGGAATATCTCCGATGCAGGGATGATGACATCGGCACGGTCGGGCTTCAAACCATACTTGTTCATTCGCTCGCGGAAGCTGAGGGGCTTCATCTCGTCGTGGATTTCGTCATTCTCATGCAGGTTAACTTTCTGTTACAAAGACAACAAATGGTTATTGGCTATACATATAAATAGTTAAAAAGACATAACGAAACGAACATTTAACTAAGAAAAAGTTGGCGGCAAGGAAAAAAACACTATCTTTGCGCCGGCTAAAAACGAAAAGGAATGAAAAAGACGCTACATATTATATATTTGTGCTGTTTGGCGATGGTTATTACCATTGTCTGCTGGTCGTGTAGCAATGAGGAGGAGACTTTTTCGTTTGATGATGATGGCGTGCCAGTAGCCACGGCTCAGCAGAGAATTTCTATGGAACAGTTCAATGCCATGGTAGATGGTTCTGGTTGGGTTGAGACAAATACACATGAGATTTATTCCAATGGCGATTTCGACAAGCGCGACTATTGGGAGGGAATGGAAGGCGTGGCAGGTCAAAGTCGTTTTTGCCTAAGTGGTGACAAAATAAGTGAGTACATTTTCCTCGAAAATCTTCCAAAGACAGGCTGCAATGTGCGCTCCATGCGCTATGATGCTTCAACGAACACTATTTATGCTGATGACAAAATGGCTCTGCGCATCATTTCCGTTAACGACGGGTGGATGCAGGCTGTGAAGCTGGGTGGAGTGGCATACAAGCAGCGCAGCCAGTCGAAGTCACTTTACTTCTATGTCACCCTTCGTCGTATGTCTGCTGAGGAGAAAAGTGATATAGAGGATTTCAAGTAAAAGGTCATCCTTCCTCCACAACAAGAGTTTTGACGGAAATGTTTTCTATATATATAATAAGGTATATCTCCATTTATTTTAATTTCTATAATTATGGCATAATTTCATGCTCTTAGTCAATGTTGTGTTAATAAGTGTGTTGATTGATGTCTTTTCGAGAGTGTAAATGTGAATAACTATTAAATAATAGAGGTTTTTTGCTGAAAAGTTTGGAGCGTATTGATTTTTGCCGTACCTTTGCAAACGCTTTCGGGTTACAAATGACACTCGGGGCATTTAAGAAAAGAGTTCTTTGAAAGATTTACATAACAGAGAAGTAGTAGTACAAGAAGCA